>JADGPN010000292.1 GCA_017882465.1 Solirubrobacteraceae bacterium | reverse complement strand
TGACGGATTGCGAGCGCTCGCCGAACACGGTCGAGGCGTACGCGCACGACCTGCGGGCGTTCTGGACGTTTTTGGCCGAGCACGGCCTGGAGTGGGATCAGGTCGGGGTCGGTGAACTGGCCGAGTTCGCTGCGTGGGCGCGGCGGCCGGCCGCGAACGTCGTCGTGCTTGCGGAGGCGGCGGCGCGGTTGTCGGCGCGGTCGGTCAATCGGATGCTGTCGGGGGTGGTCGGCTTCTATGAGTTCCAGGCCCGGCGCGGGTCTACGCTCGCGCAGGATCTGGTCGTCAAGACCCGTTCGGGCCGCGGTGGCTATAAGCCGTTTCTGCATGGGATCGCTCGTAGCCGGCCGCGTGGGCGGGCGGTGCGGCTGCCCGAGCGCCAGTCGCTGCCCAGGACGTTGTCGCTTGAGCAGGTCGCGGCGGTGATCGACTCGCAGGAGCGGCTGCGTGACCGGTTCTTGTTCGCGTTGTTGGCGTCGACGGGGATGCGGATCGGGCAGGCGCTCGGGCTGCGTCACGAGGACGTGGTGGCGTGGGAGCGACGGATCGTGATCCGCGCGCGAGAGAACGCGCCGCGGCGGGCACGGAGCAAGGGCGGCGCGGAGGGCGGCGTGCCGGTCCCGGGCGAGTTGATGCGGTTGTGGTCGGATTACATGCACGAGGAGTACGGCGATCTGGACTGCGATTTCGTGTTCGTGAACTTGTGGGGCGGCCGGGTCGGAGGTCCGTTGTCGTACTCGAACGTCGACCGGATCGTGGAGCGCACCCAGCAGAAGGTCGGGTTTCACTTCACCGTCCATCGTTATGCCGACCTCCTCGTTATGCCGACCTTGATGAGAAGCTCCTGCTCAGAGGCGCTCAGAGCCCCGAACTTGTCGGCATATTCAGAGGCCACCAGGTGGGGCCTGAGCGCATCGACGGCGCGGTAGCCGGCCCGGCCCTTCGTGGCGAACAGCTTGGCGCAGCCGATCGCATGATGCTCCTCGGTCATGTCGGCGCGTAGGTCAGACATTGGTCGACGACGCTTGCTCGTGGCCCAGCCCGAGGCCGATACGGTGACGTCGTTCCCCGCAAGCAGGACATCCCTACTCCTGGAAAGGACGCATGAAGGACCGTCGCGGACGCTCGCGTTATGCCGACCCCAACGCAACGATGATCGAATCTGCGAGCACGTGCTTGTCGAGGTCGGCATAACGAGGAGGTCGGCATAAACGTGCGGGCTGCGACGGTCCTCCGGCAAGCCCGCATTAGCCGCGTGGCGGGCGATGATCCCCGCGATGTCGCGGGTGCTCAGAGCCCGTGGCGGCTGGCCGGTGCGTGGGAGCGAGAGCAGCAGGTGCTCGGTCGCCGCGACGGGGCGGATCTTGACCCAGGCGGTGATCGCGGAGAGGGTGTCTTCGTCGAGTGGGATCGCGCGGGTGCGTCCGCGTTTGCCGTAGCGGACTGTGACCCACCAGCTGGTCGAGCGGGCGATCGCTTGACGTAGGCGCGGGTCGCCTGAGCGTCGGCGCTCGTCGACGTCGGTGATCAGCAGGCCGGCGGCCTCGGCGCGCCTGAGACCGGCAGAGCCGAGCAGTTGCAGCAGCGCGAGATCGCGCTTGCCTTGGCGGGTGCGGCGGTCGGGCATCCGCAGCAAGCGCGCAAACTCATCCTGGGACAAAGCGCGCGGCTCCCCGCGCGCGACGCTCTGCGATCGGACGGTGCGGATCGCCGGGTCGGCGTCGAGCGCTTGAGCGAGCTGGCGCAGCGCGGAGAGGTGCTTGGCGAAGACCGTCGCCGGCGTTCGCCCGGCGCGCTCGAGCCGGTCGCGGTAGGAGCGCACCCTTTCCGGCGTGAGGTCCTCGGCCATCGGCTCCGGTCCCAGGAACGCGCAGAAGATGCGGTACACCGCGGCGTAGGTGCGCCGCGTCTCAGGCGAGCGCTGACGCGCGGCGATCTCCGCCGCGCGCGCGGTCAAGCCGTCGGGGTGGAGCACCTTCCCCGGCGAGCGCCGAGACCTGTCCGACGATGAGATCGAGTTCGTTGGCCATGCCCAGACAAAGGGTGCCGCAGTCTTCGGACATGTCCGGGAATTGCCCTTCTCGGACGTGACGGCGTGAGCATCCCCCAGCCACACCGTGTTCAAGTCAGCTTCCTTTCGCATCGCCTCCACGAGCGGTCGCGGCTGGGCGTTCGTGGCGTGCTCTCGCTGGTCGTCCGATCCAGGAGCCGGCGCTGCATCGCCATCCACTACCGCTTCGTTCGGATCGCTAGCAGGGTCGCGGCAAGCACCCGGCTCCTCCTATTGGCGAGGAGCGCGTCTTTCGAGGGCGAGCGCGGGAGACCCGAGTTGAGCGCAAAGGAGGGCAGCTGGCAGCGTCGGCAACTGCCCTGCTGTCGGTCGGAAGGAAGGGCGCCCACGACCGCCGCCGATCGCTCCCTCAGTCGGGCGCTCGGCCGTGAGGCCGAGCGCTTCTCCGTGCAGGTGCTAGCCAGAATCCAGCAAACCGCGGGTCTATCGGACTGGCCGTTTCGGTGGCATTGCGAGCGCCGGCCGACGAGCGGCATCAACGACGTCGGGTGGCCGAACGCGAGCGCCTGCCTGGGTGGCCGGGGGCCGCATGCTTTCCGTTGAGTGGGGTATCCATTTGAATCAGCTAAACGGTGCTCCCGCCTCGGCGAGCGCCGCGCGAGGACGACCTCGGGGAACGGCCTTGGCCGTGGGCCACGAAGAGGCTGAGACGCGTCCTGAGGATCATGTTCGAGACGCACGCGGCAGCGTTCTCAACCTGAGTTAGATAGATACTCCGTTCCGTTGATAGGAGAAGCCCGGTCTCCAGACCGGGAACTATGAAAGGGATAGCGCCGCGGGCTTCCCCTCGTGGGCGAAGGCGATCGTCCGCCGCAGCGCAGATCGGGCCCGGTCCGGACGACCGCTTCGTCGCCGAAGGGATCGTGCGCTCAGAAGGCGTCGCGTGATCCCTGCCGGTCCGAGTGCGATCGTCCCGCGGCCGACGCCTTGCGCGCTGAGACACGCGATTTGCGCAACTCCCGCGAGAGGTCGACAGCGCTCTGCCGGACTGCCGCTTCCTGGCAGAGCCGTTTGCTGAGGGGGAGCTTCGCGGCTAGCACCCCACGGCGGCGGTCCTGGAGGCCGTGCTGCTGTTAAGCGGCAACCCGAGGTGGTCGCCCTGCCTCAAACGCCTCCGATCTCCTCTTCCTTCCACATTCTCAGAGGGCAGGCGAGCAGTGGCTCGGAGCTGGTGTGCGAGCCGGCGCGGCGGTTGGTATCAATAGCGCGCCGCGTGCGCGGGCGTCACCCGCCGGCGAAGGCTGCCACGCCTGCCTCGGCCACTTCGTGATCCTGCTCCACCGTGCCACCGCTAACGCCGACGGCGCCGACCGGCTCGCCCTCCCCGTCCGCGAGCGGGATGCCGCCGGCAAACGATACGAGGCCGCCGTTGGTGACCTCGAGGCCGTACAGCGGCGCGCCCGGCTGGCATAGCGGGGCCAGGTCGCGGGTCGTCATCTTGAGCATCATCGCAGTCAGTGCCTTGCGCTGGGCGATGTCGATGCTGGCCAGTATCGCGCCGTCCATTCGGGCGAAGGCGACCAGCCTCGCCCCCGCGTCGACCACCGCGATGTTCATTGGCTGCCCGATCTCGATCGCCTTCTGTCTCGCGTCGGCGATCACCGCCTCGGCGGCATCGAGCGTGACCTGGTTGCTCATGCTTGGCTGACCTCCGCGTCGTTCGTTGTGCCGCCGTGGGTGACGGCTGCATCCGCGTTTTTGTCCTCATGCTGCCGGACCTGCTCGGCTCGCGCTTCACCGGGCTGCAGAACGTCGGTCTCCTCGCCGTCGCCGTAGCCGTAGCCCTTCAGCGGCATCACCTTGACCAGCCGGGCGGCGTTGTGGCCGACGTGCCGCTGGCACCCTGATTCGTCCGAGCCCACCGTCAGTCGCTCCAGCGGGGCGTCCGCCGGCAGTGCAGCGAGCTGGACGCAGAGCTCACCCTCGTCGATCCCCACGCCGACGAGCAGCTGCGAGCAGAGGGCCGCCTGGTGCGCCAGCCCCGCTGCATCAGCCGCCTCAAGTTCAACCGCCCGGAAGTGCATCCCCTCCTCCTCGATGCCTGCGCAGACCTCGTGCAGCGCCTGCGCACAGCCCGGATGTGGCCGATAGGCCACCACGATCCCCGGGGGGCCGGACTCCTGTGGCTCGTTGCGGGCCACGGTTCAGCCTCCGTCCGCCCCGAAGTACGAAATGAGCCCGGTCGCCACGGCGTTGCGGGGTCCTTCGCTGCCGCGCACGTTGCCGGTGCCGCAGACGATGCCGTGCTCTGCCAGCGCCGCCGAGATCATGTCGGGGATCTCGAAGTCGAGCGCCGAGCCCCCGAGCAGCACGACGGAGTCGATCATGCGCATGCTCCCCTGTGGCGCAACCTGCTCGAGCGCTCGCAGCGCGTTGACCACGAAGACGCGATGCTTGGCTTCACGGCGCACGTGCCGAATCCGCTCGAGCCCCCGTCGGGTCTGGATCGGGGCCATCCCGCCGTCCTCGCCGAGGACGACCACGCGCGCGAAGACGTCGGCCGGTAGCGGCTCCTCGTAGAAATGCGCGGTCCCGTCCTCCAACCGAACCTGGAACAGGCTTTCCACCTTGGCGAGCGGGTGTCGCTTGATGCTCTCCGCCACCTCGAGGTCCTCGATACCGAGCTCGGAGGCGATCAGCTTGGTCACCAGATCGCCCGCGCCCGCGACGTGCACCGTGCGGACCGGCTCGCCGGGGAGAGCCAGCGCGGCGTCGGTCGAGCCGCCGCCCAGGTCCAGAACGGCGAGGGGCTCGCCCGTGCCCGGCGTTGTGAGCGCACCCAGGACGGCCATGTTGGCCTCGACGCCCTCGATGACCACTTCGACGCCGGTGGCCTTGGTCATCTCTTCTGCCACATGCTCCATGGGAGCGCGGCTCGTGTGCACCATCGCGGCGAGCGCCACGGCGTTCTCGAGCCGGAACTCCCCCGCGAGGCCGCCGCGAACCTCCTGCGGCACGAACGTGTCGACCGCCAGCACGTCGCGGATCTGGATGCCCGCGGGGCTCTGGTCGGTGAGGTCTGCCATCGTCTCCCGCACTGCGGCGAGCATTCCGCCCACGTTCGTGCCCGGCTCGCCGACGGCGTCCTCGAGCGGCTGGACTCGGCGCAGCGCTCTCATGATCGCGCCTGCTCCTGCGTCGATCGGAACGCCAAGCCTCGACTTCGCGCCGATCAACGCGATCGAGCCGGCCGGGATCTGCCGGGCGGCGATGTCGCCTTGGGGAGTGCGCACGACCACGGCGGAGCGGTTGCCGATCAGCGCACGGGAGACGGGCGCCACCATGCGCGTCTCGTCGCGGTCCAGC
>JADGPN010000291.1 GCA_017882465.1 Solirubrobacteraceae bacterium | reverse complement strand
CCGGCTCGTCAAGCCGTCTGGATGGCGTCGCCACCTCGCCCGCTGGCGCTGACAGCCGCCACCGCGCTCGGGGGAACGACGACATTCACGACCGGGACGAAGAGCGCCGCGCCCGGTCAAACCGTCACCTGGCGCTGGATCGGACCAGCGAAGGCCGCCCATCAGTGGGCCGCGGTGTGGATCGCGGAGCATGCCCAGAGCGGCCTCTGGGGTCCGTTCGTCCAAGCCGGCGGAGTGGGCGGGCTGATCGAATTCGATGGCCGCGGGGTCGCGACGTATCAAGCGCGGTACACGACGCCGACCTGGATCGCGGTCCGGATCTATCTGCCGGCCGGAAGCCCGCCAGTACCCGAAACCTGGTCGGTCTCCCTGCAGGCCCGCTGGAAGTAACCACCTGGCCGAACCCGCACGATGCCGGGATCGTGCGCTGGTCAATGGCCAGCTACGTCGGCGCCGCAATTCTCGCTCACGGCAGCTTGCAGCCCCCCTCAGGCCAAGTCGCGCCAGCAAACGAGGAATCCGCGCGGGCCGCGATGCTCGTCCGACCGACAGCATTAGCGGCTACGATGCCCTGAGCCACGGATCTCGGAATCGCCTACAGGTGAGAGAGGCATGAGTCTCGAAGTCGTCGGCAAGCTCGCTCGTGTCACGGCAGAGATCACGCCGGGACACCTGGGCGAGGTCATGATCGAAGTTCGGCAGGGCACCGAGAGGTTTCTCGCTCGCGCGGCCGACAAAGACGCGACCATTCCGAGGTACACCCAGGTGCTCGTCGTCGGAAGCCTCGGTGGTCGCACGGTCGAGGTTGCCCCGACAGATGCTATGAGGCTCCCAAGATGACAGTGGACAGCAGCGTCGCGACCGTCGTCGTTCTCGTCGTCATCGTTCTCGCGCTGCTCGCACTTGCCCTCGTGTTCCGGGCGAGCTGGCGCGTGGCTGAGCCGGACGAGGCGCTGATCATCTCGGGCCTTCGGGCCAGCGGCCGGCCAGTTGGCACCGGCGAGAGCATGGGCTTCAACATCGTGACAGGACGCGGCGCGCTGATCCTGCCGGGACTGACGAAGGTCCGCAGACTGTCGCTCGAGGCGCACGAGAGTGAGATCACCGTCCCCTGCGTGAGCCAGCAGAAGATCCAGGTCGACCTGCGCGGCATCGTCGTGTACAAGGTCGGCGACGACTACCAGTCGATCGCCAACGCAGCGCGACGCTTCCTGGATCGGCCGGCGACGGAGCTCGAGACGAAGGTCCAGAACGTCTTCGTGGGCCACCTCCGGGCGATCGCCGGATCGATGACCGTCGAGGACATGATTAGCGATCAGGACAAGTTCACCCAGCAGGTCCGTGACCGTTGCACCCAGGAGATGGAGTCATTCGGGCTCGTCATCGACAGTTTCCAGATCCAGGCGATTACGAGCCCGAGCGCCTACATCGAAAACCTCGCGGTGCCCCACCAAGCTGAGGTCGAGCAGAACGCCCGCATCGCCCGCGCCAACGCCGAGCGCGAGGCAGTTGCCCAGGAACAGACGGCCCTGGCGCAGATCGCCGAATCGACCCGCAACACCGAGATCAAGAAGGCCGGTTACCAGGCCGAGATCGACCAGGCGACCAACCAGGCGAAGCAACAAGGTCCGCTGGCTGAGGCCAAGGCAAGGCAAGCCGTGGTCGAGCAGGAGACTCGAGTCGCCGAGCTCCAGGCCCAGCAAACGGAGCAGCAGCTCCAGGTCGACGTTCGGAAGCCCGCCGATGCCGAAGCCTATCGCCAGACCACCCTAGCGGCCGCTGCCCGCGACGTCCGGATCCGGCAGGCCGAGGCGGCCGCCCAGGAGGTCCGCCTGGCCGCCGAGGCTTCGGCGGCGCAGACGAAGGTCCTTGCACAAGCCCAGGCCGCAGCTGTCACGGTCCAGGCCGAAGCGCAGGCTGGGGCCACACGGCTGACCGGCGAGGCCGAAGGGGACGCAATTCGGGCTCGCGGCGTGGCTGAGGCGGATGCCGTAAAGGCGCGTATGCAGGCCGAAGCAGCCGGGATCGAGCTTCGTGCCGCCGCGTTGAGCCGGAATCAGGAGGCGGTGATCGCGCAGCAGATCGCAGCCAACCTTCCCGAGATCGTGCGGGCAGCAGCGTCCTCATTCGAACATGTAGGTACCTTCACGGTCCTGAACGGGGCGGCCGGGGTCACCGAGACGCTCGCCGAAATGATCCAGCAGGCTGGTGTGCTCGCGAACATTGCCCGCCAGACGATGGCGCCCATGCTTGGTACGCAGAACGGCGAGGGATCCGCTCCCAGCAGCGACCACCCCAGCCGGTCCGGGCAACCAGCCGTCGTGCCAGCCGGCTCGCAGCGTCGCCAGGGTCGGGTCCGCCCTGGAAGCGCGTCGGAAACTCCCCCGGCGGCCTCCTCGACTGAGACTGGCACCGGAGCCGTTTGATGAGCGATAGCAGCGTCCGCGGGTCAGCGGCGTCTGAACGCCTGACCGCGCCGGATAAGGCCGCCGCTCAAACGGCGGCTCTGGACCTATCAGCGCCGGCCCCCGTGCTCGTGGTTCCGCCGGAGGAAGCCGAGACGGGCATCACGGTCGCCGTTGACGTGGCGACCCGGATCGATGCATTGGTGGCAGCTTTCATCGACTCCGTGACCTCACTGGACGCGCATGGCGAGGAGTATCGACGCCGGATCGTCGACGTGAATAGCATCGGCGAGCGTGAAGTCATTGCCACATCGGAGATGAGCAACCGCCTGCTCGATCGTCCGGTTCGCGCGATGACTGGCATCCTCGAGGGAAAGGCGCCGATCGCGAGGAACCTGGTCGAGCTCCGGCATACCGTCGAGGACCTCAACCCCGCGCGGTACGACCTTGCCCAGATGACTCCGCGGAAGCTCCTGGGCGTCATTCCCTTGGGCGACCGACTGCGGAGCTACTTCGACCGCTACACAAAGGCGCAGAGCCACATCCAGGCCATCATTCGGGCGCTAACCGACAGCCGCAACAACCTTCAGGCGGACAACGCGGCGATCGCCCAGGAAGAACGCGCGCTCTGGACCGAGATGGAGACGCTGCGCCAATACGCCTATATGGCGCGGACCTTGGACCAGGCGCTCGAACGGCGCATCGACATCCTGGCCGCGAGCGACCCAGCGCGCGGACGGACCCTCCGCGAGGACGTTCTGTTCCCGGTTCGCCATCGACTCCAGGACATTCTGACGCAGCTCGCCGTCGCGGCCCAGGGCTACGCCGCCCTGCGCGTCGTCCAGCAGAACAACCAGGAAGTTGTCCGAGCCATCCAGACGGCCACCACCACCACCACTGCGGCGTTGCGGACGGCGGTCATGGTCGCGCAGGCGTTGACTGATCAACGCCTAGTCGTGGAACAACTCAAGGCCGTCAGCGAGGTGACGAGCAGCATGATCGAGAGCACGTCAGAGCTCTTGAAGACTCAGACAGCCGACGTCACGGCGCAGACGACCGGCACGGGCGTCGATCTCGCCGCCTTGCAGCGGGCGTGGGACAACGTCTTTGCCACCCTAGACCAGATCGACTCGTACAAGTCCACGGCGCTAGAGACGATGAAGGTCACGGTGCGCGAGTTGACCGGGCAGGTCGAGCGTTCACGCGCCTACGTCGAACACCTCGAGCAAGCCGACGGCGCCTTGGCACCGCGAGCGGACTCCCGCGCGGAGACGTCCATGCTCCGCATCTCATAACAGACCACGAGCCCTGTTTGGATCGTCGCACCGGCGACCGCCACCAGGAGGACGAGCGCGGGCGACAGTCTCGGGTCGGGTATCTACCGTAGGCCCGACCTCATTATCGGGCGACTATCCGCACACGATGACCTGAGTGTCAGGCTGCTCGCGTCCGGCGGCCTGGCTCTCGCTATGACTGCCCGCCGCGAGTGTGGCTTCGATGTGTTCTGCCGGCCGCCGGACAGGCTGGACCGGCCGACGTGACTTGACAGGAGCGTGGCTGCGCCCCAACTCAGGTGTGTCCGCCGACCGGTCCTCGTCAACCCCCCGATGGAGAGGGAGACACGGACATGGTCGTCATTGGAGTGGATTCACACAAGCGGACGCATACCGTCGTTGCCGTCGACGGTACCGGCCGCAAGCTCGCCGAACGGACCGTCGCCACGACCGGGGAAGGGCATCTCGAGCTGCTCAACTGGAGCCGCCGCTGGCCGGAGCGCACGTGGGCCCTCGAGGACTGCCGCCACCTCACGCGCCGGCTGGAGGCAGACCTGCTCAAGGGTGGCGAAGCCGTCCTCCGCGTGCCGCCCAAGCTCATGGCCGGGGCACGGCGGTCAGCGCGCGAGCCCGGCAAGAGTGATCCGATCGACGCGCTCTCGGTCGCCCGGGCGGCGCTCCGTGAACCGAACCTGCCGGTGGCCCGACTCGATGGGATCGAGCGCGAGCTGCGTCTGCTCGTCGACTATCGGGATGTCCTGATCGCCGAGCGGACGCGCCACGAGGCGCGCCTGCGCTGGTTCCTCGTGGAGCTTGGGATCACCGAACCCGCAGCGCGCACGCTCGCCCAGCCCGCCGTGCTCGCCGCCATCGACCGTAAGCTCGTCGGCCGGTCCGAGCCGTGCGCGCGCATCGGGGGCTACCTCGTCACCCGGATCGCTGAGCTGACGCTGGCGATCGATGCGCTCGCGCGGGAGATCCGCGAGCGAACCGAGACCGTCGCTCCGGCACTCCTGGACCTCGTCGGCTGCGGTCCCCTGACCGCCGCGAAGCTCGTCGCCGAGACAGCCGGCGTCGGCCGCTTCCGCTCACGTGCCGCCTTCGCGGCCCACAACGGGACGGCGCCCATCCCCGTCTGGTCGGGCAACCTTGTTCGTCATCGGCTCAACCGCGGCGGCAACCGCCAGCTCAATCTCGCCCTCCACCGGATCGCGATCACCCAGCTCCGCTGCCCGGGGCCCGGGCGCGAGTACGTGGCCAAGCGAATGGCCGCCGGAGACACGAAGACCGAAGCCATCCGAGCCCTCCGTCGACGGCTCAGCGACGAAGTGTTCCGTCGACTCCATACGGATGAGGCGGCTCGTGCCGCCCTCGAAGGCGTTGCGCGCGCCGCCGCTTGACACAGGAGCAACACATGGTGTGGACCGCCACGTTCGTCGCACTCGCATCGTTCTCCAGCCGGCGCAGGCCCCACCCCGGCCCCAGCGGGTCTCCCCCAAGTTGGACGGTATCCTGCCGGAATGCCACACGGCAGCGCGATCGATCTCGTGCCACTCGCTTGACGTGAGCGAACTCCCGGTCGAACGGCTTCGAGTCCCCCATCACCGCAGGATACGCGGCCGCAACGGGTGGTCGGTGAGCATCTGCCGAATCCGAATTCCTGTCGCGCGCCACGGCACGCAGGACGGCGGCAAGCTGGCACCTTGACGTGCCGGCGTCCTACGG
>JADGPN010000290.1 GCA_017882465.1 Solirubrobacteraceae bacterium | reverse complement strand
ATCAGCGCCAATCACACTCACGCCGGCGGAGACGTCGAGGATCAGACCGATTCGCGTTACGGGACGCCCGGCTGCATCCGCCGCGCACGCAAGCGGCTTCTACAAACCAACCCAACCCTGCTCAGGCCCCCACCAGACCCTCGGAACGCGTACGTCTGCGGCGCCAGCGGTAATAGAAAGTGAACGTCACAACAAAATAGGGAAAGCACCTATTGAGCCGCCGCCTAGTACATGCCAGGATATTCACCGTAAGAGCGCGGGCTGGGCCGGGGTTGCTATTGCCACGTCAGGCACGATGGCGCCCCTGTAGGCACGCGCAGATCGCAAACTCGCACCGTAACGGTGCACCAACTACAAGGAGTATCTGTATGTTCTCTATCCGCAAGGCGCTGGGTCTGGCGGGCGTGGTGGGGCTGATGGCAGTTACCGCGGCTCCGGCGCTCGCCGCGAAGACGGCGGCGACGGCACCGACGGCATCGAGGTCGGTGGCTGTGGCCACCTTCACGAACCAACCCGGCGCGCAGAGCTTCGGCAGCGTAATATGTCCGGCGGGCGCGACCGCGACCGGCGGCGGCGTCTTCGGGAGCTCCGGCTTGCAGCAGAGCGTCAACTCCAGCTATCCGTTCGGTACTGCTGGTTGGGCGGCGTACATGAACAACACGAGCGGGTCCATCGTCGCGTCCTTCACGGTCTACGCGGTGTGTGCCTGAGCTGAGCTAGGAGGCACGGGCCCGTGATCCGCCCGGCGGATTCACGGCCTTGACAGGGGAGGCTCCGGCCTCGGCTGGAGCGTCTTCTGTTGTCTCTCGCTGCCGCGAATAGCGCAGGCCGCCTACCACTCAACTGGACAACGAGATCAAGTCATGAACTATCACCGGCTCACTGTCGCCGCCCGCGCTACCGCCACGGTCGGCTTCTTCGCCCTGGCAGGCGTAGGCTGTGGAAGCTCGCCGGTTTACCACGGCAGCCCGGCTGCCGCTGTCGCGGGCAAGCCGGCGCCCCGAGCGCTCCTCAAAAGGCTCACGCCGGCTACGCTGGAGACCCAGATCAGCGGGCTCCAGCAACGGGTCGGGATCTCAGTCAAAGCCGTGCATTGCCCCAGGGATGTCCAGATCGTGAACGGGCGCACGCTCACGTGTGTCACGACGCGGACGAAGGGCGCACCGGTCAGAACGAGGGTGACGCCGACAAACGCTGGCCTCGGCTTGGCCAGGTACCAGTTTCCACTACCAGCTGGGACACCATGATCCTCGACTCGAATCCGCGGCGGATCCCTCGCAGTGGCGGCTGTCAGGACATGCCGCGCCGTCCCACCGCAACTTTTGTTGGTAAGAAGGACCCACGTGCCGTTGTCTGATCCCGGATCGCGCGATATGAGATTTGAGTCGGGGTTTACGTTCGCGCTCTCACAAACGCGATAGTTTGGTAGAAAATCCGAACGCCGAGGATTGCCGTCCGGCGCGTAGTTGGGGCCGGATCAGGGGGAGGTGTGGCCCATGAACTCGCAGAATCTCGCTGCTCGTGCGGGGCGCTGGAGCGCTCAGCACTGGAAGACCGCAACCGGCGCCTGGCTTGTGTTCGTCGCTGTCGCGGTGGTGCTCGGTCAGATTGCCGGGACGCATAAGCTGTCCGATTCCGAGCAGTCAACGGGTGAGAGCGCGCGGGCGCAGCAGATCCTGGCGAGTGCGGGCTTCGGCACGCCGGCGTCAGAGAGCGTGCTGGTCAGGTCCGGGACGCTGACCGGCTCCGCACCGGAATTCCGCTCGGCTGTGAGCTCGGTCACTTCGACGCTTCGCGCGATGCCGCAGGCGAAGAACGTGCGCACGGGTGCCGCGGGCGAGATCTCGAAGGACCGCCACGCGCAGTTGATCGAGTTCGACATGACGGGCAAGGCCGACACCGCTGATAAGCGGGTGCAGCCGTTGCTCGATTCGGTGGCTCGGCTGCAGCGTGCTCACCCGGGGTTCACGATCGCGGAGTTCGGGTTCGCAAGCGCGACGCACCAGCTTAATAACACGATTCAGAAGGACTTCCAGAAGGCCGAGACGCTGTCGGTGCCGATCACTTTTTTGATCCTGTTGTTCGCGTTCGGCGCGTTCGTGGCGGCTGGGGTGCCGGTGCTGCTGGCGTTCACGGCGGTGCTCGGGTCGCTCGGGGTCGCGCAGCTGGCGAGTCATGTGTTTCATGCCTCCGACGCGACCCAGTCGGTGATGCTGCTGATCGGGATGGCGGTCGGCGTCGATTACTCGCTGTTCTATCTGAAGCGGGAGCGTGAGGAGCGCGCCGCCGGCCAGCGGGGCCACGAGGGGCTGTTCCGCGCGGCCGCGACTTCCGGTCAAGCGGTGCTGATTTCCGGGTGCACGGTGTTGATCGCGATGGCGGGAATGCTGTTCGCGGGCTCGAAGATCTTCATCTCGATCGGGATCGGCGCGATGATCGTCGTGTTCTTCGCGCTGGTGGGATCGCTGACGGTGCTGCCGGCAGTGCTCGGCAAGCTCGGCGACCGGGTCGAGCGCGGTCTGCGCCAGGTGCTCGCAGCGACGGCTTTGCGGCTGCTTCGCCCGTTCAAGCGCCAGCCGGGTTGGCTTGTCCGGCTTTGCGAGTCCCCGACACTGTTGCGACGGTTAAAGGGCGATCGGCAGGAATCCCGTGTTTGGGGGTTCGTGCTGAAGCGCTCGATGCGCTTCCCGCTGGTCGCTACGGTGCTGTCGGCGGGGCTGCTGGTCGTTCTGGCGCTGCCGGTCTTGAACATGCACACGAAGCTGTTGAGCTTCACCGACCTGCCTAAGAGCCTGGGGATCGTCAGGACCTACGACACGATTCAGCGCTCGTTCCCCGGCTCCCAAGATCCAGCTCACCTCGTTGTCAAGGCACAGGACGTCAACACGCCGCAGTTCCGCAGGGCCTACCAGGACTTCAGGACGCGCGCGCTCGCGACGGGGGTGGTCCATGAGCCGATCCGCGTTGCGGTCAATCCAGCAAACACGGTCGCGCGCGTCGATTTTCCGCTGGCTGGCAAGGGCCAGGACGCAACCGCGATACGCGCGCTTGAGACGCTGCGCAGGCAGGTGATCCCGCCGGTGCTGGCGGCGCTCCCGCGTGGGACGCAGGAGGCGGTCACCGGCGACACCGCCGGCACCAACGACTTCAACCAGACGACGAAGTCACGCGCGCCGATCGTGTTCGCGTTCGTGCTCGGGCTCGCGTTCCTGCTGCTGTTGCTGACGTTCCGCTCGATCGTGATCCCGATCAAGGCGATCGTGCTGAACCTGCTGTCGGTCGCCGCCGCCTACGGCGTGCTCGTGTGGATCTTCCAGGACGGCCATCTGCAAGGGCTGCTCGGGTTTCACTCAAATGGCGCCATCGTCACGTGGCTGCCGCTGTTCCTGTTCACCGTCCTGTTCGGCCTCTCGATGGATTACCACGTGTTCATCCTCAGCCGTGTGAAGGAGCTGGTCGACCGCGGCGTCCCGACCAATGAAGCTGTAGAGCGGGGAATCCGTAGTACCGCGTCGACCGTAACGAGCGCCGCCGCGGTGATGGTCGCGGTGTTCGCGATCTTCGCCTCGCTGCGCACGCTCGACATCAAGCAGATGGGCGTCGGTCTCGCCGTCGCGGTCCTCTTGGACGCGACGGTGATCCGCGGCGTGCTGCTACCTGCAGCTATGAAGCTGCTGGGCGACTGGAACTGGTATCTCCCGCGCTGGCTCCAGTGGCTGCCGCGGCTCAACGTCGAGCCGGAGCTGCACACGCCATCGCCGGGGGGCGTGCCCGCCCCGGAGACCGCTTACGCGGCGGCCGTCGGTGCGGAGCGACATGAGCCAGCTTCCTGAACACGGCCGAACTCTAGAACCAGCATTGGCCAGGTTCCCGACTGGCCCGAGCTTTCGAGATGAGACATCGCATGCACGAGCGGCATGGAAACGCAGCCAACCTCGACGGTCGACAATCGGCGACTACCGCGAGGTGATCGTGGTCGGCGGCGGCGGCGGCCAGGCTGGCCTGGCGATGGGATATTTCCTCACTCTGTAGCGATGCGGCTTGACGATCCTCGAGGCGGAGGACGAGCCAGCCGACAGCGTGGGGCGCGCGGTGGGATTCGCCTAAACGGGGTCTATGGAGAGTTCGTGCGAAAAGCGCGATAGCGCTGGATCTCCCCGGCATGCTCCCGGCCGGGCAACCGGGAGGCGCCACGGCGTCTTGCGTCCGCTGCCAGTCCTGGGTTTCCTTACGAGCACGTAGAGTAGGACCCGGAAATGGCCACGGCAGACGAGCCCGAAGTCGCGCTCGAGGACCTCCAAAGCGTCTGAGCAGCCACACGTCCGACCCCGAAACCGAGCGTGCGCAGGAGGAGAAGGCAATCCCCGCAGCGGCGTTCGCCGCCGCCGTCGGCGGCAGCTTGGTGGCGTGGCCGTTGAAGGCCATGATCCCGATGTACATCTACCCGACGTACCTCGGCAGCTTCTGGAACGTGATCGAAGCGAACCCGACCAACGTCGAGTACGTGATCGCCAACGTCGAAACCGGCCCCGGCACCTCCGCCAACTCCGACTACACAACCCACATCGATAACTGCCGCGCCGTCGGGATCAAAGTGCTCGGCTACGTCGACACCAACTACGCGGGGATCGCGCAGTCCACGGTCGAATCCGAGATGACCATCTGGAACAGCCTGTATGCGGTCGACGGCTTTTTCTTCGACCGTGTCCCCAACGTCGTTGGCAGCGAGGCCTACTACACCGCGCTGAACGTGTACGCCAAGTCGCTCAACCCCGATTTCGTCACCGTCAACAACTTCGGGACGACATTCGCAGCGAGCTACATGCCCACAGCCGAGATCCACGTGATCACCGAGAACACCGAAACTAACCTGCTGGCCAACGTCCCCAGCCTCGTCGGCTACGAGTTCGTGTTCAGCTACGCGCCGTCGCGCTTCGCTCAAGTGATCTACGACGCAACCGCAGACAACCTGCACGCGGACATGGCCGCGGTCGCCAAGCGTCACTCGGCCTACGTGTTCATCACCCCGGACGGCGCGTGCGGCACCGAGCCTCCGTACTGGACCCAAGAGCAGACCTGGCTCGGAGGGTTCGGAGCGCCGAAGGACACGCCGGTGTTGCCCGGGATCCCCCAAAAGCGCCGAGCGCGCGTCTGAGAACGAACACCCGCTATAGGTCGTTGTGGGCAGGATCAGCCAACAACTTGAACGTTAGGGCACGTCTGCTCGACAGAATCTTCGCAAGTTGCGAAGAAAACAGGAAAGCTTATGTAGAATTGCCTGCAAAGCAACAGGTTTTCGCGCCGCGAACGCGGCCGTAAGGCGGCCGGAGCCCGACCGGAAATGCGTACGGGCGAACCGGCATACTCAGCCGTGATGAGTCAGTCCGATCCGACCGCCGTGCTGGCGGAGAT
>JADGPN010000289.1 GCA_017882465.1 Solirubrobacteraceae bacterium | reverse complement strand
GCCGCCTTCCCGGCGCTGGGCCGCTACGACGCAGACCGCTGGGTCGGCGAGCCGGCGACCGGATCGGCGCGAGCCCAGGCACACGCTGCTGCCGTCGGCCGGCCGCGTGAGTGACAGAATGTCGTTGTGGCCATGGCTCAGCCGTCCGGCAATGGTGCGACGGGACAGCGGCCGTCGCCGGTCGACAGCGCGGAGCGGGCGCGGCGCAACTGTCTGGCCCCTGGCCGGCACAGGGTGGGCGACCGGCTCCCGCCTGAGCAGGAGGTCGCGGCGATGCTCGGTATCTCACGCGGGACCCTGCGCACCGCGCTGCAGCGCCTCGAGGACACCGGTGAGATCATCCGCCGGCAGGGCAGCCCCACGTTCGTGGGCCGCGTCGCCGTTCCCACCCAGCTCGATGAGCGCCTCGAGCGGATGCTCACGGAGGGCAAGATGCTGCTCGATGTGATGATCGAGCTCGAGCTGCCGATCGGCTTTGCCCGGACGCGGGTGATCCCGCGCCTCGTCACGCCCCGTGAGCAGGCGGGGAAGGCGCTGCGGATGAAGTGCACCACGGCCGCCCTGGAGCTCGAGGAGGTGGTGTGCCTCGGGGGCGGGTCGCCCGTCGCCTACTCACGGGACCTGTTCGCCCCCGGCGCGCTCGACGTCGGCGTGATGCGCTCACTCGATGCCGAGCGCCCGACCCCGATCATGTCCCGGAACGGCTCGCGCCGGCGCGCGCGCAACCGCTCACCTCGCGTCGCTCACTAGTGGCCGACGCGGCCGGGCCTTCGGTCGGTCCCCTCGCGCAGCGGCTCGTTCGCATACCTCTGACGTGGTCGCTGGCACCCGAGCGAGCGGCCCTGATCGTGCGCGACGACGCGCGGCCATTCGCGCTGCTGGGGCGCTGGGCGGGCGGCGGCGCGCTGATCGGCTCCGAGCCGGCGCGAGTGGCGGCGGCCGAGGAGGACCCGTTCGCGCTGCTCGACGATCAGTCGGCCGTGCACGGTGAGACTGGGGATGCCGCGGCCCCGTACGGGGCCGTCGGTGGCGGCTGGTTCGGATACCTCGGCTACCAGCTCGGGCGCCGGCTCGAGCCGATCGGCGCCGGTCCGCGCCCGGTGCGGGCGCTGCCGGCCTTCGCGATGGCCTTCTATGACCATCTGCTGCGGCTCGACGCCGATGGCCGCTGGTGGTTCGAGGCGCTCTGGACCGAGGAGCGTGGGCCGGCGCTCGAGGAGCGACTGGCGACGCTCGAGCGGCGGGCCGGCGCGCCGATTCGCTCCCGACCGTTCAGGACCGAGCCGTGGGTCGCGGACCCCGGGAGCGCCGGGCACGCGCTGGCTGTGGCCGCGTGCCGAACGCGGATTCACGCCGGCGACCTCTTCCAGGCCAACATCTGCACTCGCCTCTCATCGCGCCTCGATGGAGCGGCGATCGACCTGTTCGCCACCGCGGTGGCGCGTCTGCGGCCCGACCGGGCCGCCTATCTCTCGGGCCCCTGGGGTCAGGTCGCGAGCCTGTCGCCGGAGCTGTTCCTCGAGCGCCGCGGGCGCCGGGTGCGCAGTGCCCCGATCAAGGGCACGCGGCCGCGTCCCGCTGACGGGCCTGGCGCCGCGGCGGAGCGCGAGGCCCTCGTGCGCTCCGCCAAGGATCGGGCCGAGAACGTGATGATCGTCGACCTGGTTCGCAACGACCTCGGCCGCGTCTGCGCCCCGGGCTCGATCGAGGTGCGGGCGCTCGCCCATCCCCACGCCCACACCGGCGTGTGGCACCTCGTCTCCGAGGTCACGGGCGAGCTCCGCGCCGGCGTCGGGGACGGTGAGCTGGTCCGGGCGGCCTTCCCGCCCGGCTCGGTGACCGGCGCGCCGAAGGTGGCGGCGCAGGCCGTGATCGCCGAGCTCGAGAGCACCGCGCGAGAGGTCTACACCGGAGCGATCGGCTTCGCCGGCCCTGTGGCCGGGCTGGAGCTGAACGTGGCCATCCGGACGTTCGAGTTCGATCGCGAGCAGGCGTGGCTGGGAGTGGGGGGAGGAGTCGTCGCCGATTCCGACCCGAGCGCCGAAGCGGCCGAGTGCGCCACCAAGGCTCAGCCGCTGCTCGAAGCGGTCGGCGCGCGGCTGGCGGAGCCGCGCGCCCGCCGCGCGGTCCCGCGCATCGCCGCGCCGCGGCCTTTGCGTCTCGGGCCCCGGGCGGCCTCGCGCCCCGATCCCTCCGCGGGCATCTTCGAGACGCTGCTGATCGCCGGCGGGCGTCCGGTTGCGCTCGGGCGCCACCTCGCGCGGCTCGCCGCCAGCGCCAGGGCTCTGTATGACTCCCCACTACCCGCCGGGCTGGAGCGGGAGCTGATCGCCGGCGCCGCACCGGCCGGGGACGCGCGCATGCGGGTGGTTCTCCGCCCTGGGCCCGGCGGGGTCGACGCACGCTACGAGCTCACTCCGCTGGGCGAGCGCATCGTGCCGGTGCAGCTGTGCCCGGTGACCGTGCCCGGCGGTCTCGGGGCTCACAAGTGCATCGATCGGCGATGGCTCGACGAGTTGGCGCCCCGCGTCGACGGCGAGCCGCTGCTGTGCGATCTCGACGGCCGCGTGCTCGAATCCGCGCGGGCCAGCGTGTTCGCCGTCGAGGGCCCCTCGGCGCTTGTGACCCCGCCCCTCGACGGGCGTATCTTGCCGGGGGTGACGCGAGCGCGCGTGCTCGCGCTGGCGCGCGAGCTCGGCTATGAGCTCCGCGTCGAGCAGCTGGATATCAGCCGCTTGGCCCGCGCGCGCGAGGTGTTCGTCACCGGCGCGCTCGGGGGGGTCGAACCCGCTCATCTCGAGCCCGGCGGGACGGGGGAGGAGCATCGCGTCACGACCGCGCTGGCCGAGGCGCTCCGCGACGCCGAGCGGATCGCGATGGCCCCCGCCTGACAGTGGACAAACTGTGCAAAGACTCGCTTCTGGTCATACTGAGCCTGGGTGTCCAGAAATCTCGTCGAACTGGTCCGGCGGCAGCACACCGTCCAAGCGCCGACCGCGCTGCAGGTTCTCAAAGCGGCCATGGACGCCCGCGGTGAGATCACCGATGAGGACCGGCGGCTGGCCGCGGAGGCCTCGGGCCTCCCCGAGGCGGCCGTCTACGGAGTCTCGACCTTCTACGACGATCTGCGAGCGCCGCGGGGCAGGCGCCACATCCGCGTCTGCACCGGCACGGCCTGCTGGGCCGCCACCGCCGACGCGCACGTGGATTCGGTGCGCGACGGGCTGGGACTGACGCTCGGGGAGCGCAGCGAGGACGGGTCGGTCTCGCTGGCCGAGACGGTCTGTCTCGGTTTCTGCCACTCATCTCCGGCGATCCGTGACGGCGACCGGATCGACGCCGGTCCGGGCGCCGTCGAGCGCCTTCTCGGCGGGACCACGGCGGACGCGGCCGAGCCCGAGTGGATCAGCGTGCTGGAGGAGCCGGTGCTGACGCGGCCGGGCGACTGGTCGGGGCTGGCCCGGGCCCTGGCCGAGCTCGAGCCCGAGCAGCTGCTGGCCGAGGTCAAGGACGCCAACGCCCGCGGCCGGGGTGGAGCCGGGTTCCCGGCCGGGCAGAAATGGGAGTTCACACGCGCGTCACCGGGGGAGCAGAAGTTCATCGTCGCCAACGGCGACGAGGGCGATCCGGGCTCCTACATCGACAAGTACCTGATCGAGCGCAATCCGATGCTGCTGCTGGAGGGGATGGCACTGGCCGGCTACGCGGTCGGTGCGGAGCACGGCTTCGTGCTCGTCCGCTCGGAATACCCGCACTCCAAGCCGATCCTCGAGGCCGCCGCGGCGCAGGCGCGCGAGCTCGGGTGGCTGGGCGAGGACATCGCGGGCAGCGGCTTCGACTTCGACGTGACGGTCCTGGAGGGAGGCGGCTCATACGTCGTGGGCGAGGAGACGGCGCTGCTGGCCTGCGTCGAGGGCCTGCGCGGCACGGTCTCGGCGCGCCCGCCCTTCCCGGCGCAGAAGGGCCTGTTCGGGATGCCCACGGTCGTCAACAACACCGAGACGCTGATCAACGTCCCCTTCATCGCCCGCAACGGCGCCCCCGCCTACCGCGATCTCAGCCCCGGCGGCAGTCCGGGCACCAAGCTGATCTGCTTCAACGAGCGCTTCGCGCGCCCGGGCGTGTACGAGGTCCGGTTCGGCACCTCGATGCGGGAGCTGTGTGAGGACCTGGCCGGAGGCCTGATCGATGGCCACGAGATCAAGGCGCTCCAGATCGGCGGCCCGCTCGGGGGAATCCTGCCGGCATCGCGACTCGATGTCGGATTCGACTTCGACGCGCTCAAGGCCGAGGGGTGCATGGTCGGTCACGGCGGCATCGTCGCCTTCGACGAGCGGACCGACATTCGAGCCCTGGCTCGCCATCTGCTCCGGTTCGGCGCCCACGAGAGCTGCGGCAAGTGCTTCCCCTGCCGGATCGGGCTGACCCGCGCGTATGAGATGTTCGGTGCCGAGCAGCCCGTCGAGCGCGCGCGCCTGGAACCCCTGCTGGAGACGCTCGAGCTGGCCAGCCTGTGCGCCCACGGCAGTGGGATGCCGGCTCCGATCCGGAGTCTGGTGGCCCACTTCCCTGATGAGCTGGGGCTGATCTGATGCAGGTCACGATCGACGGGAACTCCGTTGAGGTGAGCTCCGAGACCACCGTGCTCGAGGCCATTCGCAGCCTCGGCGGTGATGTGCCGACGCTGTGCTTCGACCAGCGGCAGGCTCCGTTCGGCGCCTGCCGCGTGTGTCTGGTGGGGGTCGAGGGTGCACCCGGGCCGATCCCCGCGTGCACCACCCCGTGCCGCGACGGCATGACGATCGACACCGAGGACGCGACCGCCCGGCGGGTGGTCAAGGCGGTCGTCGAGCTGGTGCTGTCCGAGCTTCCGGACCCGCCCGCCGAGCACACCGAGCTGGCGGTTGTGGCCCGCGGGCTCGGAGTCGGCGAGCCACGATGGACGGGCCGCCGCCACGAGGTCCGGCACGATCAGCGCCATCCCTACCTGGCCTTCCAGCACGAGCTCTGCATCTCCTGCGGTCGTTGCGTGCGCGCCTGCGATGAGGTGCAGGGCGCGTTCGCGCTGACGGCCACCGGCCGCGGCTTCGATGCGAACGTGGCCGCCGGCCTCGACGCCGGATTCCGCAACTCGACCTGCGTATCGTGCGGCGCCTGCGCGGACACGTGTCCGACGGATGCGATCATCGAGATCACGCTGCTACAAATGTCTGACGTGCCCTAGGAGGACCCCATGAGCGAACGCTTCGACTCCAACGTGACCACGACCTGCGGCTATTGCGGTGTCGGATGTCGGCTCGAGGCGCATGCTCACGGCGGTCGCGTGGTGTCGATCAGCCCGGCGCTCGACGGTCCCGCCAACGAGGGGCACACGTGCCTCAAGGGGCGCTTCGCCCACCAGTTCTCACGCTCCCGTGATC
>JADGPN010000070.1 GCA_017882465.1 Solirubrobacteraceae bacterium | reverse complement strand
CTTCCCGCCCGGTGCGGCTCCGACCCCTCGCATCGCCCTGAGCCGCCGCGACGTGCCCGCCGTGATGGCGGTGCTCGGGGCCGAGGGGGTCGTGCGGGGAGTGGACTATCGCGGCGACAGAGTGATCGCGGCGTTGCGGGCGGTGCCGGGCACGCCGTGGTTCCTGGTGGCGAAGGTGGACGAGGCCGAGGCGCTGGCCGTGTGGCGGACGCGCATCGCCACGGTGTTCGCCGCGCTCCTGGGACTCGCGCTCGTGGCGGGCGCGGTCGCCGTGGCCGTCGGCCAACGGTCCGCCAAGGCCCACTACCGGAGGCTGTACGAGGCGGAAGCGGCGTTGGGCGCGAGCGAGGCCCGGTACCGGCACCTGTTCGAGTCGATGGAGCAGGGGGTGGTTTACCACGCTGCCGACGGCCGGATCGCCTCGGCCAACCCCGCGGCAGAGCGTATCCTCGGCATCACGCTCGACCAGATGATCGGCCGGACGAGCACCGACCCCCGATGGCGTTGCTTGCGTGAAGACGGTTCGGACTTTCCGGGCGAAGATCACCCCGCGATGCTGGCGCTCCGGTCCGGCCGGCCGGTGCTGGGCACGATGATGGGGGTGTTCCATCCCGTGGAGAACCAGCATCGCTGGATCCTCGTGGATGCCGTTCCGGAATACCGCGCCGGCGACGCCACGCCCTTCCGCGTCCACACTATTTTCTCCGACATCACCGAGCACAGGCGGGCGGAGGAGGCGTTGCGGGAGAGCGAGACGCGCTTCCGCTCGCTCTTCGCTTCGATGACGGAGGGCTTCGCCTATTGTCGGATGCTCTTCGAGAACGGCGAACCGGTGGACTTCATCTACCTGGACGTCAACGCCGCGTTCGAGACGCAGACGGGCCTGCACGACGTCGTCGGCCGGCGGGTCAGCGAGGTCATCCCGGGCATCCGGGAGGCGGACCCCGAGCTGCTTGCCCGCTACGCCAGGGTGGCCACGACCGGCACGCCCGAGCGCTTCGAGATCTTCATCAGCGCGCTCGGGGACTGGCTCGACCTCAGCGTCTACAGCCCGACGCCGGAGCACTTCGTCGCCGTCTTCGACGTCATCACCGAGCGCAAGCGGGCGGAGGAGGCGCTGAGGGCAAGCGACACGCGGTTCCGGGAACTCTTCAATCGTATGAGCAGCGGAGTTGCCGTGTACGACGCCATCGATGACGGCGGGGACTTCATATTCAGGGATTTCAATCCCGCGGCGGAGAAGGTAGAGAAGGTCAGCAGGACCGACATCCTCGGCAAGCGTGTTTCCGAGGTATTTCCCGGCGTGAAAGCGTTTGGGCTCTTTCAAGTGTTCCAGAGAGTGTGGCAAACCGGGAACCCGGAGTATATCCCTGGGAACATCTACCGAGATGCGAGAAGTCTCGTAGGTTGGCGAGAGAATTGGGTCTTCAAGTTGCCCACTGGTGAAATCGTTGCCATCTACAACGACATCTCCGAGCGCAAACGCACCGAGGCCGCGCTGCACGCGCTCGCCCGACACCTCAATTCCGTGCGCGAAGAGGAGCATACGCGGATCGCCCGCCAGGTGCACGACGAGCTGGGCCAGGCGCTCACCGCCCTCCGCCTCGACCTGACCTGGGTCGGCCGAAAGCTCCCCAAGGGGAACGCGGCGCTCCGGGACAGGATCGATGGGGCGGTCGCGCTGACGGACGAGATGATCGCGGTCGGGCACGACATCGTCGGGGAGCTGCGCCCGCCGATCCTCGACGACCTGGGACTCGTTCCCGCGTTGGAGTGGCACGCCCAGCAAGTCGCGAAGCGCAGCGGGGTCCGAATCGAGGTCGAGGGCGCGGCCGGGGAACGGGTCGTGGCCGATGACCTGGCCGTCTCGGCCTACCGGATCGTGCAGGAGGCGCTGGCCAACGTGGTGCGCCACGCGCACGCGAAGCACGTGCGCGTGCGACTCGGCGAACAGGATGGTGGCTTGACCATCGAGATCCGCGACGATGGACAGGGCTTCCCTGAGCAGGCCGTCTCCGACCCGCGCTCCTTCGGCATCACCGGGATGCGCGAGCGGGCCGCCTCGCATGGGGGCGCGCTCGTGATCAACGGCTCGCCCGGTGCGGGCACCACGGTGCGGGTCACCTTCCCCCCCGAGCGCCGGAAAGAGCCGCGGGTTCCTCAGTGATCCGCATTCTGCTCGCCGACGACCACACGCTGGTGCGGGAGGGACTGCGGCGCATCCTCGAGGAGCACGCCGACCTGCGGGTGGTGGCCGAGGCCGGGACCGGCGATGAGGTCCTCGGGGCCGTGGCGGCGGCGCCCGTGGATGTGCTCGTGCTGGACATCACGATGCCCGGTCCGGGTGTGTTCGATCTGCTCAAGCGGCTCGGCGAGGACTACCCGTCGGTGCGCACGGTGGTCCTCACGATGCACCGGGAGGACCAGTACGCCGTCCGGGTGCTGCGGGCCGGAGCGGCCGGGTACCTCTCCAAGGAACGCTCTCCTGAGTTCCTCGTCGAGGCCATCCGGAAGGCGCACCGCGGCGAGGTCTTCATCAGCCCCTCCCTGGCCGATACGCTGGCAGCGCAGGTCGTCGGCCTCGGACGCCGCCCCACGCACCAACTGCTCTCCGATCGAGAACTCGACGTCCTGGTTCGGCTCGCCAAGGGGCAGAGCGTCAAGGCCATCGCCGCCGAGTTGTCGCTGGACCGCAAGACCGTGAGCACGTACCACAGCCGCATCCGCCGCAAACTCCACCTTCGGTCCGGCGCGGAATTGATCCGCTACGCGCTCGAGCAGGGCCTCGCCGAGTAGGTCCGGGAGCCTCACCCGTTTGGGGTAGGCCAGGTCGTACGACGCGACGCCCGGCGGGCTGACTGCGCACGCGGTCTGATCACCCGATCTTCCCCCGGTACATGCGGAGGCGGTAGCGGCCGCTTCGGCCCCAAGGAGAGAGCGGGAGCCGGTGGACGTGTTCGTCGTCGAGGACTCAGCGGGATTCAGGCAGCGGACGATCGCGGCGCTCGAGGAAGTGCCGGGCGTATGCGTCGTGGGATGGTCCGGTGGCGAGGACGAAGCCACAGCGGCGATCGGCCGCCTTCGGCCGCGATTCGTGGTCCTCGACATCCGGTTGGCCCAGGGGTGCGGCCTGGGCGTGCTTGAGGCGGTCAAGCGACTCGATGCCCCGCCGATCATCGCCGTGCTGACGAACTACCCGGAACCGCAGTACCGGGCGCGGTGCGCGGAGCTGGGGGCCGACCATTTCTTCTACAAGGCCGCCGGCCTCGACAGCCTGCTCGAGGCGGTTCGCCGAGCGGCGGAAGGCACCGCGGCGTCCGCCCGGCCGGCCGGCGCGCCCGAGAGCGTGGACCGAGCGATCACTGGGCGGGAGGGACGGAACGACTCATGAGACGCAACGACATCAGGAAGACAGCCCGCAGGTCCCGCCGTAGCGCCCCGCTGCGCAAGGTGCCCACCGGTATTCGCGGATTGGACGAGCTCACCGGCGGCGGCCTGCCCCAGGGGCGGCCGACCCTGCTCTGCGGCAGCGCCGGCTGCGGCAAGACGCTGATGTCGATGGAATTCCTGGTGCGGGGCGCGGTGGACGCCGGCGAGCCGGGCGTTTTCATGTCCTTCGAGGAGAATACCGGAGAGCTGACGACGAACTTCGCTTCGCTCGGATACGATCTCAAAGCGATCGTCGCGCAGAAGAAGCTGGTGCTCTCGTTCGTCCACATCGATCGCAGCGAGATCGCGGAAGCGGGCGAGTACGACCTCGAAGGGCTGTTCATCCGGCTGGGACGCGCGATCGACAGCATCGGCGCCAAGCGCGTGGTGCTCGACACCATCGAGGCGCTCTTCTCCGGGATGTCCAACACCGCCATCCTGCGCTCCGAGCTGCGCCGGCTGTTCCGCTGGCTGAAGGCCAAGGGCGTCACCGCCATCATCACGGCGGAGCGGGGCGACAACACCCTCACCCGCTTCGGGCTCGAGGAATACGTGGCCGACTGCGTGATCCTCCTCGATCACCGGGTGGAAGGGCAGATGGCCACGCGGCGGTTGCGGATCGTCAAGTACCGCGGCTCGACGCACGGCACGAGCGAGTATCCCTTCCTGATCGACGCGGGTGGCATCTCGATCCTGCCGATCACCTCGATGGGGCTGGAGTGCGAAGCGAGCACCGAACGCGTGTCGTCGGGCGTGCCGCGCCTGGACGTGATGATGGGGGGCAAGGGCTATTATCGCGGGAGCAGCGTGCTGGTGTCCGGCACGGCCGGCACGGGCAAGACGAGCCTGGCCGCGCATTTCGCCCACGCAGCGGTCGCGCGCCACGAGCGGTGCCTCTGGCTGGCCTTCGAAGAATCGTCCAGCCAGATCATACGCAACATGCGCTCCATCGGCATCGACCTCGGGCCGGCGGTGCGGCGCGGGACGCTGCGCTTCCACGCCGTCCGGCCCACGATCTGCGGCCTCGAGATGCACCTGGTGACCATCCACAAGCTGGTGAGCCAGTTCAAGCCACGGGTCGTCATCATCGACCCGGTCACCAACTTCGCCGCGCTGGGGAGTGAGGGCGAAGTCAAGGCGATGCTGACGCGGCTGATCGACTTCTTCAAGACGCAGCAGATCACGGCGCTGTTCACGAGCCTCACCTTAGGCGGCACGCCCGTGGACGCCACGGACGTCGGCGTGTCGTCGCTGATGGACAGCTGGCTGCTCCTGTGGGACGTGTTGAACGGGGCGGAGCACAATCGCTTCCTGCAGCTCGTGAAGTCGCGTGGCATGGCCCACTCGAACCAGCTGCGCGAGTTCCTGCTGACGGATGACGGGGTCGAGCTGCGGGACGTCTATGTCGGGCCGTCGGGACTCCTGCTCGGCGGCGGCTCGCGGGAGGCGCTGGAGGCGCTGGAGAAGGCCCAGACCCTGCTGCGCGGGCAGGAGACCGAGCGCAAGGGCCGGGAACTCGGACGCAAGCGGCGAGCGATGGAGGCGCAGATCGCCTCGTTGCACGCGGAGTTCGAAGTCGAGCAGGCGAAAGCGGCCCGGGCGATCGGGCAGGCCCAGACGCGCGCCGGGGTGTTGGCCGGCGACCGCGTCCAGATGGCCCGCCAGCGGCAGTCGGATGCCGGCCCGTCGGGCACGAGACGGAGACCAAAGTGAGGCAGCTCACCATGGCACCCAGGCGCACAGTCAATCCGGCCAAGGCGAAGCGTCCGAAGCCTGCCGACGTGGAGCAATACGCGCTGCGCCTGTATGTGGCGGGCATGACGCCGCGCTCCACCCGCGCCATCGCCAACATCAAGGAGATCTGCGAGGAGCACCTGAAGGGGCTCTACAGTCTGCAGGTGATCGACCTCTACCGGCAGCCGGTACTGGCCGATGGTGAGCAGATCATCGCGGTGCCCACGCTGATCCGGAAACTGCCGATGCCGTTGCGGCGCCTGATCGGCGACCTCTCGGATCGCCAGCAGGTGCTGATCGGGCTGGACCTGAAGCCGAGGCAATGACGGGAGCCGCCGCGCCATGACCGACCACCCGTCAGCGCCTGACCGCGCAGCCGAGCTGGCGGACCTCCGCGCCCGGCTGGCTGAAGCCGAGCAGGCCTTGGGCGCCATCCGCACCGGGAACGTGGACGCGGTCCGCGTCTCCGGCGAACACGGCGCCCAGATCTACACCCTGAGCGGGGCCGACCGCGCCTATCGGCAGCTCGTCGAGACGATGAGCGAGGGCGCGGCGACCCTGTCCGCGGACGGTGTCATCCTCTACTGCAACGACCGTTTGGCCAGGATGCTGGAGCTGCCGCTCGATCGGGTGATGGGCAGCATGCTCCGGACCTACCTGCCGCCCGACGACCAGCAGGCGCTTGCCGAGACCCTCGGGCGAGCGCGCACGGAGCCCAGCCGCCGGGAAGTCAGCCTGCGATCCCGCGAGGGCCGTGCGGTACCCGTGTACCTCTCCGCCTCCCGCTTGGACGGCGACGGGGCGGAGACGGTCTTCGCCCTTGTGTTGACGGACCTGACGGAACAACGACGCCACGCGGAAAGCGTCGTGGCGGAGCGACTGGCGCGCTCGATCCTGGACCAAGCGGCCGAGGCCATCATCGTGTGCGACAAGCAGGGGCTGGTCATTCGCGCCAGCCAGGAGGCCCGGCGGCTCTGCGGCTGCGATCCGCTGCAGCAGCCCTTCGGCGACGTCTTTCGCCTGACGACCGCCGAGGCCGGTCCGTTCCGTCTCGCCCCGGTCTTGCACGGGGAGGTGCTGCGGAATCTGGACGTCGCCTTGGGCGGGCAGGGGCGGGAACTCGACCTGTTGCTGAACGCCGGCCCGCTCTTCAGCGGCCAGGAGATCCTCGGCTGCGTCGTCACCCTGACGGACATCACCGAGCGCAAGCGGTCGGAGGCAGCCCTGCGCCTGCAGAGCGCGGCCCTGAATGCCGCGGCCAACGCCATCGTCATCACCGACCGCGGCGGCACCATTCAGTGGGCCAACCCGGCGTTCACCAACCTGACCGGCTACACGCCCGCGGAGGCCATCGGCAGGACGCCGAAGGACCTGGTGAACTCCGGCGTCCACGATCAGGCGTTCTACACGCATCTGTGGGATACCATCCTCGCGGGAGGTGTCTGGTTCGGTGAAGTGACGAATCGTCACAAGGATGGCAGCCAGTACCTCGAGGAGATGACCATCACGCCGGTGAAGGACGATCACGGCGAGATCACGCACTTCGTCGCCCTCAAGCGGGACCTCACCTCCGAGAGGGCGCTGCAGATGGAATTCCGGCAGGCCCAGAAGATGGAGGCCGTCGGGCGGCTCGCGGGGGGCGTGGCGCACGACTTCAACAACCTCCTGACCGTCATCCTGACGAGCTGCAGCTTCATCGAGGAGGAACTCCGCGAGGCGGATCCGATCCGCGAGGACATCCACACCATCCGTGAGGCCTCCCAAAGCGCCGCCACGCTGACTCGCCAGCTGCTGGCGTTCAGCCGCCGGCAGGTGCTCCAGCCGCAGACGCTCGACCTCAACGCCCTCGTGGGCGGCATGGAGAAGATGCTCGGCCGTCTGCTCGGCGAGGATATCATCATCCGCTTCCAGGCGGCCTCGGATCTGGGGCTCGTCATCGCCGATCCCGGCCAGCTCGAGCAGGTCGTCGTCAATTTGGCGGTGAACGCACGCGACGCGATGGCGCAGGGGGGAACGCTCGCCATCGACACGGCCAACGTCGACGTCAGCGAGGCATTCGCCCGCGAACACGGCGGGACGAGTGCCGGCAAGTACGCGAGGCTCACGGTCGCCGATACCGGCTGCGGGATGGACCCGGATATCCTGGCGCGGGCGTTCGAGCCCTTCTTCACCACCAAGGAGGTGGGCAAAGGGACGGGCCTCGGCCTTTCGACCGTCTACGGCATCGTGCAGCAGAGCGGGGGCCTCCTCGCCGTCTCCAGCGAGGTGGGGCGAGGGACGACGTTCTCCGTGTACCTGCCACTGGAAGCGGCGGGCGCCCAGGCGTGGCGCCCCGCCGCCGCCACGGCGCCCGCGAGCACCGCGGCGCGCGGCGAGGCCATCCTGCTGGTGGAGGACAATGAACCGCTGCGGGTCCTCGCGGCCCGCGCCCTCCGGAAGCTGGGCTACCGGGTGCTCGAGGCCGGCGGCCTCGAGGAGGCCCGGCGGATCAGCGAGACCGAGAAGGCCATCGACCTGCTGCTGGCGGACGTGGTGATGCCGGGCGGCAGCGGCCACGCCGTGCGCGTCGCGGTGCTCGGCTCGCACCCCGGCCTCAAGGTGCTCTACATGTCCGGCTACACCGATGACGCGATCGTTCAGCACCACGTGCTGGAGCCGGACGTGGCGCTGCTGCAGAAGCCGTTCACGCCGGACTCCCTCGGCGCGAAGGTGCGCGAGGTCCTCGATGCGCGATAGGCCGGCACGTGCGCCTCGAGCGCCCGCGCACGCCGCGCTCGGTTCGGACGTGCCGCGCGTGCTCGCCGCCGACGACCAGGAGGAGATCCGGCAGGCCCTGACCCGCGCGCTGCAGGCCTTGGGCTACGACGTGGAGCTTGCGGCCGACGGGATCGAGGCGCTGGCCAAGCTCCCGCTGGACCCGGACCTCGTGCTCCTCGATGCGGAGATGCCGGGCCTCGACGGCTTCGAGGTCGCACGCCGCATCCGCGCCGACCCGGAGTACCTGGACCTGCCGATCATCATGGTCACCGGCCTCGACAGCCGGGAGGACCGCCTGCGCGCGGTCGAGGCCGGCGTCAACGACTTCATCTCCAAGCCGTTCGACCTGACCGAGCTGCGGGTGCGCTGCACGTCCCTCCTCCGGCTCAAGGGGGCCACGGACGCCCTGAAGCGCCAGCACGCCGACCTCGAGCAGGTCGTGGCCAAGCGGACCGCGGACCTGCGCGTCGCGCTGGCACGGATGGCCGACGCGCAGCGGAACACCTACGCCGCGCACCTCGACACCATCCGGCGGCTGGTGATCGCGGCGGAATTCAAGGACCGCGACACGGCGGCCCACATCGAGCGCATCGGCCTCTACTGCGAGCTCGTGGCGGGGACGCTCAAGCTGCCGCCGGGCGAGGTGGAGATCATCCGGCATGCCAGCCCGATGCACGACGTCGGCAAGATCGGCATCCCCGACGCGGTCCTGCTCAGTCCGCGGAAGCTCGACCACGGCGAGTGGGAGATCATGAAGACGCACCCGGCGATCGGGGCCCGGATCCTCGCCGGGTCGCCCTCTCCGGTCCTCCAGGCGGGCGAGACGATCGCCCGGTCCCACCACGAGCGCTGGGACGGCAGCGGCTATCCGGGCGGACTGCGCGGCGAGGACATCCCGCTGGCGGGCCGCATCTGCGCCGTCGCCGACGTCTTCGACGCCCTCACCAGCAACCGCCACTACCGGGACGCCCTGCCCAACGCTACGGTGTGGGAGATGATGCAGGCCGAGCGGGGCCGGCACTTCGACCCCGCCGTGCTGGACGTCTTTCTCGCATCCCGCGAGGCGGTCGAGATGATCCAGCAGCAATCGCGGTTGCTGTGACCACGCGAGGAGCCATGGCGAAAGTGCTGGTCGTAGACGACAATGCGAGCATGCGCACGGCGGTACGCCGGACCCTCATCAAGGTCGGTCACGAGGTCTGGGACGTGCCCGGTGGCGAGGAGGCGCTGCCGCTCCTCGACATCGTCCCCTTCGATCTCGTCATCACCGACGTCTACATGGCCGCGGTGGACGGCATGGAGCTGCTGACACGCATCCAGCAGAGGGGACGGCCGATCCCCGTCATGGTGATCTCGGGGGGTGGCCACGCCTCGGCGGACGACGTGCTGGACCTCGCGAGCCGGTGCGGCGCGGCCGCCACGTTGGACAAGCCCTTCACGCCGCGGCAGCTGCGCGAGGCCGTGGGGCGGGCCCTCGAGGGCTCAGCCGCACCGCCAGCGCCAGCAACTTCTCTCACGGACCGCCCTCGCGGGCGGCCAGACCGGACCCCATGAACGCGCGCATCGATGCCGCACCGCACGCGGACCGGCACCTGCTCCTCGTGGACGACGACCCCCAGATCCTCAAGGCGCTGTCCACGTTCTTCACGCGGCAAGGCTACAGCGTGGCACAGGCCGAGACGGGGGCCGCGGGGATTCAGGCGTACCGGCAGCGGACCGCGGACCTCGTCATCCTCGACCTGGTGCTCCCCGACATGACCGGCATCGCGGTGCTCGAGCAGCTGCGGAAGTACGACGCGACGGTCGTGATGCTGACGGGTGAGGGGGACATCCCCACCGCCGTCCGGGCGATGCAGATGGGGGCGGAGAACTTCCTCGCGAAGCCGCCCGACATCCCGCACCTCACGGCGATCGTGGAGCGGGCCATCGAGAAGTCGGACCTCCGCCGCGAAAACCAGCGCCTGCTCCGCTTCGTGCCGACGACGCGCAAGCGGGTGATCCGCGGCGTCGCGACGGCCGTTCTCCTCGTCGCCGCGGGAGCGGTGGGGCTGGTCGTGGGGGGCATGGGGCCGAAGCCCGGGACCGCCCCGCGTATCGCCCCGACGAACCAGCCCATCAACACCCCCTCGCCCGCGCGGCCCGACACCTTCCCCTTCGTGCCGGGATCGCCGCCCTCTTCCGCCCCGGCTCCCTCGCGGCGCTAGCGCCGCGGCGGGCCGGCCTCTTGGACGTCACGCGGCCCGGGACTCCTGCCCCGGGCCGCGTCTGCGTCCAAGATGACGGCTCACGGCCGACGGCTGACGGCTCCTACGCGCTCCACGTCTCCGGCTGCGCGGCCACACGCTTCGCCAGCGCCGCTTCCTCGACCCTCATCGCGGCGGGCAGGCGGTCGCCGAACTTCGCGAACCACGTCGCCACGCCCTCCACCTCACGCTGGGCCTTGTCGCGCCGGATGTCCGTGATGCGGTGGTACGCGTCGCGGTCGAAGGCCAGCCCGTCCCACGTGAGGTCGTCGTAGCGCGGCATCAGCCCGATGGAGCTCTCCACCGCGTCCGCGCGGCCGTGCACGCGGTCCACCACCCACTTCAGGACCCGCATGTTCTGGCCGTAGCCGGGCCAGGCGAACTTGCCGCTCTCGTCCTTGCGGAACCAGTTCACGCGGAAGATGCGCGGCAGCTTGAGGCCCGCGACCTTGCCCATCGCCAGCCAGTGCGCCCAGTAGTCGGCCATGTGGTAGCCGACGAACGGGAGCATCGCGAACGGGTCGCGGCGGATCGCCGCCTGCCCGATGGCGGCGGCGGTGGCCTCGGAGCCCATCGTGGCAGCGAGGAAGACGCCGTGCTGCCAGCTGGTCGCCTCGCAGACCAGCGGGAAGGTCGTCGAGAGCCGGCCGCCGAAGAGGAACGCGCTGATCGGCACCCCTGCCGGGTCCTCCCACGCCGGATCGTACGAGGGGCACTGCTTGATCGGCGCCGTGAACCGCGAATTGGGGTGTGCCGCCTTCTCGTTCGTCTCCGGCGTCCACTCCCGCCCCTTCCAGTCGATGGCGTGCGCCGGCGCGGGGCCCATCCCCTCCCACCACACGTCGCCGTCGTCGGTCAGGGCGACGTTGGTGAAGATGCAGTTGGCCTTCATCGAGTCCATCGCGTTCGGATTGCTCTCGCGATTGGTGCCCGGCGCCACACCGAAGAAGCCCGCCTCGGGATTGATCGCGCGCAGCGTGCCGTCGGAGGCCGGCTTGATCCACGCGATGTCGTCGCCGACGGTCGAGGCCTTCCACCCCTCGAAGCCCTTGGGGGGCACGATCATCGCGAGGTTGGTCTTGCCGCACGCGCTCGGGAAGGCTCCCGCCACGTAGGTCCGTTCCCCCTGTGGCGACGTCAGCCCGAGGATCAGCATGTGCTCGGCCAGCCACCCCTCGTCGCGCGCCATCACCGTCGCGATGCGCAGCGCGAGGCACTTCTTGCCGAGGAGCGCGTTGCCGCCGTACCCCGAGCCGTACGACCAGATCTCGCGCGTGTCGGGGAAGTGCACGATGTACTTCCGCGCGATCTCCCCCTCGCACGGCCACGCCACGTCCTGCTGTCCCGGCGCGAGGGGCGCCCCCACCGAGTGGATGCACGGGATGAACGCGCCGTCGGTCCCGAGCGCGTCGAGCACCCGCCGCCCCATCCGCGTCATGATCTTCATGTGCACCGTGACGTACGCGGAGTCGGTGATCTGCACCCCGATGTGCGCGATCGGCGAGCCGATCGGGCCCATCGAGAAGGGGATCACGTACATCGTCCGCCCCCGCATGCAGCCATCGTACATCCCGCGCAGGGTGGCCCGCATCTTCGCCGGCTCTTCCCAGTTGTTCGTCGGGCCGGCCTGGTCCTTCGTCGCGGCGCAGATGAAGGTCCGTTCCTCCACCCGGGCCACGTCGCTCGGGTGCGACCGGGCCAGGTAGGAGTTCGGCCGCTTGGCGGGGTTCAGCTTCACGAAGGTCCCGGCGTCCACCAGCTCAGCGCACAGCCGGTCGTACTCCTCCTCTGACCCGTCACACCAATGCACCAGGGAGGGCTTGCAGAGCTCCTCCAGCTCCTCCACCCACGCCAGGAGCTTCTTATGCGAAGTACCTGCATTCGTTTGACTTAGCACCCCTGCCTCCTCAGTGCTTCCGGGTCGGGACCACGCGATGGCATAGTGGTAAGTAGAAGTGCGTGGCTGAATCCGCAATTTCCGTGCGCTGCGGGCGGCCGGCAGCGGACCCAAGTGCCCATTGACTTGGACGCCACGAGTTATGAACATATGTTCGTAACCCGGATCGGGAAAGGCCGGATGCCCAGACCGTACTGCTGTCGCCGCATCGCCGGGCAACCGGCCGCTTCGATCTTCAAGCCGATCGGCGTGCCGATGCGGACGCTCGACGAGATCGTGATGACGCTCGATGAGTTCGAGGCGATCCGCCTCGCCGATCTCGACGGCCTCTATCAGGAATCGGCCGCGGCACAGATGGGCGTGTCCCGGCCCACCTTCAGCCGCATCACCGCCTCGGCCCATCGCAAGGTGGCCGACGCCCTCGTCCACGGGAAGGCACTCCGGATCGAGGGCGGTCCCGTGCAGGTGGCGGGCCAGCGGTGCTGCCGGATGCACGAGAGGCAGGCGGAGATGGCCGGGCGATCACACTCACGAGCCGGCGCCAGCCAAGCGCACGCCGGCATCATCACCGAGAGGTCCGCACCATGAACATCTGCATCCCGATCACGGACGACCACGGGCTCGAGAGCCCTGTGTGCGCGCACTTCGGCTCTGCACCGGCCTTCCTCCTCGTGGACACTGCGAGCGGCGCGCTCCGCGCGATCCCGAACGGGAACCAGCATCACGCGCACGGGCAGTGCTCGCCCCTCGCGTCCCTCGAGGGCGAGCGCATCGACGCCATGGCCGTCGGCGGCATCGGCGCGGGCGCCATGAGCAGGCTGGCGGCGGCGGGCATCCCGGTCCACCTGACGGAGCACGCCACCGTCCGTGAGACCGTGACGGCTCTCCTCGCCGGCTCGCTCCCGGTGATGGGGCCCGATCTCGCGTGCGCGCACCACGGGCACGGCGGGCACTGACGTCGGGACCGCGCCGCAGCGGGCGCGATGGCGCGGCGGTCCCGGAGCGCGCAGGTTGGAGCGGGATCGAAGAGCCTGTACCGCTGAGGGGAGGCCCGATGAAGATCGGCATCATCATCTGCGACCGGTACCGGACCTGCGGGGCCGGCAAGTGCCTGAGAGCCATGCGTGAGCGAGCGGGCGCCTTCAGCCGGTACCCGGCCGACGAGCCGCTCGAGCTTGTCGGGTTCTCCACCTGCGACGGCTGCCCCGGGGGCAACGTGGAGCATGTGCCAGAGGAGATGATCCGGAACGGCGCCGAGGCGATCCACCTCGCCACCGGGATGGTCGTCGGCTATCCGCCGTGCCCCTACCTCGACGACTTCCGCGCCTTCGTCGAACGGCGCTACGGCGTGCCCGTCGTCGTCGGCACCCATCCGGCACCCGAGAAGTACTGCCTCGTGCACCGGGACCTCGCGTCCTGGCCCGCCGTCGCACGGCACGAGCACCTGCTGGCGACCGAGGAGGTCCGTCGGGCGTACGACTGAGCGACGGCGGCACGCGGGTCGTCAGCCGGCGTCGTCGAACGCCCTCAGCTCCGCCTCCACGCGCTCCCGCAGGACCCGCTCCGCAGGGGATGCATCGTCATCGGGGCGGCGGAGCGCCTCGTCGCGCACGGCGCGGGGCGCCGGCCGGATGGAGCGCAGCCACAGGGTGAGTCCGACCGCCCCGAGCGCCAGCAGAAGGCCCGGCGTGACCCACAGCGCGACGCCCCAGCGGCGCAGCGGCGGAGCGCCGAGGATGCGCTCCCCCCAGTCGGCCGCGTACGAGGCACGGATGGCCCGGGGCGTCTCGCCCCGGTCGAGGCGCTGGCGGATATCCTGCCGCAGCGAGTCCGCGCCCGGGCTGGGGCACGTAGCGATCGTGAGGCCGGGGCAGTAGGGACTCATCAGCTCGCCGAAGAGCTGCTGGGCCCGGGTGTCGTCGCGGCTGCGGACCACCGCGGTATCGGCCGCCTGCTGCGAGCGCAGCGGCGTGCCGGAGCCGGCGCTCCAGCCAAGGGCCAGCACGCAGGCCATGGCCACTCTCGACGCGTTCACGGATGTCCCTCCGAACCGGACGGTTCGACTCGCCGCCAGCCCCAACGCCATGCGGGCGTCGGCCTACCGAAGGTACTCCTTGAGATGCTCCGCGGTGAGGACCCGGCCTTGCAGCTTCACCTGCCCGTCCACCACCAGCGCGGGCGTCTGCATCACGCCGCGCCGGACGATGGCGACGGGGTCCTTGATCTTGATGACGGCGTAGTCCAGCCCGAGTTCCTGCGCCGCCTGCTCTGCGTGCTGCGCGAGCATCTCGCACTTGGCGCAGCCGGAGCCGAGGATCTCGATGAGACGCGATGCCATGCTGCCCTTCCCTCCGGCGCCCGCTCGGCGCGCCGTCACAGGACGATGTTGAAGACGTAGCCCACCACCAGGATCCCCGCGGCCACGACGCCGACGAAGGTCGCGATCAGGGGGAGGGTGAGCACCTTGCGGAGGATGATCGTCTCGGGCAGGGAGAGCCCGATGACCGACATCATGAACGCGAGCACGGTGCCGAGTGCCGCTCCCTTCTCGAGCAGCGCCTGGACGATGGGGATGATTCCCGCCGCGTTGGAGTACATCGGGACGCCGATCAGGACCGCGAGGGGCACCGACCACCAGGCGCCCTTGCCCATGATCGACGCCATGAAGTCCTGGGGCACGTAACCGTGGATAGCAGCGCCGACGGCGATGCCGGCGAGCACGAATGGCCACACCCTGCCGACGATGTCCTTCACCGCCTCGCGCCCGAATTCGAACCGGTCGCCCCAGGCGAGCGGCGCATCGCTGCCGCCCGCCGCCGGGCCGGTGGCGGTGGCGTACACCCACGGCTCGACCCAGCGCTCGAGCTTCAGCCGGCCGATGATCCATCCCGCCACGGTCGCGATGATGAGGCCCGTGCCCGCGTAGAGCGCGGCCACCTTCCAGCCGAAGAGGCCGAAGAGGAGCACGAGGGCGATCTCGTTCACCATCGGGGCGGAGATGAGGAACGAGAAGGTGACGCCGAGGGGGACTCCCGTCGTGACGAAGCCGATGAAGAGCGGCACGGCGGAACACGAACAGAAGGGGGTGACCACGCCGAGGAGGGCGGCCAGCACGTTGCCGACGCTCTCGCGCCTGCCGGCGAGGACCGCGCGCGTCCGCTCCGGCGTGAAGAACGACCGCACGACGCCCACGCCGAACACCACCACGACGAGGAGCAGCAGGACCTTGGGGGCCTCGTAGGCGAAGAACGCGACCGCCGCGCCGAGCCGGCTCCCGGGCGCGAGGCCGAGGAGGCGGAACGCGAGCCACCGACCCAGGGGCTCGAGGCTCCGGTAGACGAGCCACCAGGCCGAAACGCCGAGGAGGGCGAGGAGCAGGGACCGCAGGCGAGGCACCGGCACGACCCATCGAAGCCGCACGATGCGTGCCAGCCGGCGCGCGCAGCGCGCTCCGGCGCCCGGTCGCGATTTGACCCGCGCGGAGCCGGGGGCGAAGTTAGGCCCGGGACAGGCAGTCATTCCCCTCTTACCGCAGCCCGCCGGGGGAGTCCGACCCGTGGACGCAGTCCTCCTCGCCCGCATCCAATTCGCGATCACGATCGGCTTCCATTTCATCTTCCCGCCGATCACCATCGGGCTCGCCTGGCTCCTCGTCGCCATGGAGTGGATGGGGTGGCGCCGCGCGAGCGAGCCGTGGGTGCGGATGGGGAAGTTCTTCGGGAAGCTGCTGGCCCTCACCTTCTCCGTCGGCGTGGCCACGGGCATCGTGATGGAGTTCCAGTTCGGCACCAACTGGGCGGAGTACTCGAAGTACGTCGGCGACATCTTCGGGGCGCCGCTCGCCGCGGAGGGGGTGCTCGCCTTCTTCCTCGAGTCCGGCTTCCTCGGCCTGTACCTCTTCGGCCGCGGCCGGGTCTCGAAGGGGGCGCACTGGTTCTCGGCGCTGATGGTGGCGGTGGGCGCCACGATCTCCGCCTTCTGGATCATCGTCGCCAACTCGTGGCAGCAGACGCCGGCCGGCTTCGTGGTGCGGAACGGGCGCGCCGAGCTGGCCGACTTCTGGGCCGCGGTGTTCAACCCCTCCACCCTGCCGCGCTTCTTCCACACGATGGACGCCGCCGTGATCACCGGGGCGTTTGTCGTGGCGGGGGTCGCCGCGTGGCAGATCCTACACGGCCGCGAGGAGGCGCTCGCGAAGAAGGCGCTCTCCCTCGCCCTGGCGGTCGGGCTGCTGGCGTCGCTCGCCGAGCTGTTCCCCTCCGGGCACTTCCACGCGCAGCAGGTGGCGCGCACCCAGCCGGAGAAGTTCGCGGCGATCGAGGGGCTCTACACCAGCCAGACGGGCGCGCCGATCGCGCTCTTCGCCCTGCCCCTCAACAAGCCGCCGCAGCTCAAGGCGGCGATCGAGATCCCCGGCCTCCTCAGCTGGATGGCGTTCGGCGACGTCAACGCGCCGGTGAAGGGGATCAACGAGTTCCCGCCGGAGAACATCCCGCCCCTCTGGCTGACCTTCGTCTCGTTCCACAACATGGTCCTGCTCGGCCTCTACTTCATCGCCGCGATGGGCTGGGGGATGGTCCTGCTGGTGCGGGGGAAGCTGTTCGAGCGGCGGCGCTACCTGCGGCTCCTGGTCTGGTCGCTCCCCCTCCCCGTCGCGGCCTGCCAGCTCGGCTGGATGGCCGCGGAGGTGGGGCGGCAGCCGTGGATCGTGTACGGCCTCCTCCGGACGTCGGACGGGGTGTCGCACGGCGTGCCGGCGGGGGACATCCTCGCCACGATCATCCTCTTCTCGCTGCTCTACCTCGCCCTCGGCGCCCTGTGGCTGTTCCTGATGGTGCGCGAGGTGCGGCACGGTCCCGAGCCCGCGCGCGCCGGGGAGGCCTGACCGATGGACCTCAACACCGTCTGGTTCCTGCTGATCGGCGTGCTCCTCACCGGCTACGCGATCCTCGACGGCTTCGACCTCGGCGTGGGCGTGCTGCACCTCTTCGCACGGAGCGAGGAGGAGCGCCGGATCCACATCAACGCCATCGGCCCCGTGTGGGACGGGAACGAGGTGTGGCTCCTCACCGCCGGCGGCGCGCTCTTCGCGGCGTTCCCCGTCGTGTACGCCACGGTGTTCAGCGGCTTCTACCTCGCGCTGATGCTGGTGCTCGTGGCGCTGATCCTGCGCGCCGTGTCGTTCGAGTTCCGCGGCAAAGTGGCCTCGCCGGCGTGGCGCCGCGCCTGGGACTGGGCCTTCGGGCTCGGGAGCCTCGTGCCAGCGGTGGTGTTCGGCGTGGCGGTGGGGAACATCCTGCGCGGCCTCCCCTTCGACGCCGATGGCAACATCGCGATGAGCCTCTCCGGGCTCCTGAACCCGTACGCGCTGGTGATCGGGCTCCTCAGCCTCGCGATGTTCCTGATGCACGGCGCCACGTATCTCACCCTCAAGACCGACGGCGCGCTCCGCGAGCGGATGGCGGCGTGGGCGGGCCGCCTCTGGGCGGGATACGTGCTGATGTTCGTCTTCGCCTCCATCGCGACCTTCTGGGTGGCGCCGTGGCTCTTCCAGGGCGCAGGCCCTTCGCCGCTCACGTGGGGGTGCGCGGCGGCGCTCCTCGCGGCGGAGTTCTACCTCCCGGTCTCGCTCAAGGACCGGCGCTTCGGCCGCGCCTTCCTCGCCTCGAGCGTCTCCATCGCGGCGCAGATCGGCCTGGCGGCCGTGGCGCTCTTCCCGCGGCTCGTGCCCGCGCG
>JADGPN010000069.1 GCA_017882465.1 Solirubrobacteraceae bacterium | reverse complement strand
GCGCGCTATGGCGATGGCTCCCCCTCTGACCCGGACGCTGACGGAAGCTCCGGCTTCGCGCCGGTCGTCGGTCAGCGTTGGAGATCCCGGCGCATGCTGACTGCTGGGCCGAACCGGGTCTGCGCGACGCCGATTAGTTTGAAGCCGACCCTTTCGTAGAACCCTTGCGCGGGCCCGGCGGTCACCTCGAGCGCTTCGGCACCCTGATCTGACGCGCGCGCGGCTGCGTCCTCAACGAGCGCTCGTCCGACGCCAGCGGACATCTGATCTGGTTCGACGAACAGCCCGTCCAGTTCGTGAACGGGACCGTCGGCCGGAACGACGACCGAGAAGCCAACCGGCGTCTCGTCGACGTCGGTCGCGACGCGGACCCATCCCTTGTCGATGAAGGCCTGAGGACTCCCGGTGCATCGTGAGCGCGGGATGCGGGGATGTGCCCGAGCTGAGATGAAACCAGCACACGTTCACACCCCGACCCGCACCCGCAAATCGCCACGAGCAGGGCTGCGGTCGGAGCCACGCCGCTGCTACCGGAATCGCGCTGGGCGCTGCCCACGAACTCGCCGCAGGACGACGGCGCCCGCTACGCCGACTCGGCGACCGCGCTTAGACCATATGGCTTGGGCCACCCGTTGCAGGGGTTGCCTGCCGGGCTGAGAGGCCGGACGCTCCTCGCGGGGGTTTGTCTGGCCGGAGATCGGCTCCGGCTGACCCCAAGAATGAGTGAGGAGGTCCGGCCATGCCCGGAACGATGACCTATGTCGGGTTCGATGTCCACGCCCGGTCGACGCATGCCGCGGCGATCGACGTGATGACCGGCGAGTTGACGCGGATGCGGTTCGGGGCGGGGATCGACGCGCCGGTGGACTGGCTCAAGACGCTCTCGGGGCCGGTGCGGGCGTGCTACGAGGCCGGCCCGACGGGGTCCGGGCTCTACCGTGCCGCGGTCGCGGCAGGTGTCGGGATCGAGGTGATCGCGCCGGGCCTGACCCCGAGAGGGAAGGGCGACAGGGTAAAGACCGATCGCAAGGACGCCGAGCTGTTGGCGCGGTGTCTGATCGCAGGGTCGCTGCATCCGATCGTGGTGCCGTCGATGCATGTCGAGGCGGCGCGGGAGGTGACGCGCGCGCATGACGCGTGCCGGCGCGATCTGATGAACGCCCGCCACCGCGTCTCGAAGCTGCTGCTGAGGCACGGGCGGGTCTATCCCGAGGCGACGACCTGGTCGCAGAAGCATCGCCGCTGGCTCGCCGCGCAGCAGTTCCGCGAGCCGATGTCGGAGTTCACGTGGGCGGACCTGATCGCGTGCGTGGACGGGCTGACCGCCCGCAAGAAGACGCTCGCTGAGCGGATCGGGGAGCTCGCGACCGACCCTGCGTGGTGGCCGACCGTCGCCCGGTTGCGCGCGTTCCGTGCCGTGGACACGCTCACCGCGCTCGCGGTCCATCTCGAGCTCGGCGGCGACTGGGCACGGTTCGAGAAGGCAACCCGCGTCGGGTCGTGGCTCGGGCTGACCCCGTCACGCTCTCAGTCCGGCGAGCATGACTATCACGGATCGATCACGAAGACCGGGTCGCAGCTCGCCCGCCGCCTGCTCGTCGAGGCGGCCTGGCACTACGGCCGCGAACCGCGTGTCGGCGCGACGCTCGCCAACCGCCAAGAAGGGCAGCCCGATCACATCCTGCAGATCTCCAACCGCTGCCAACACCGCCTGCACCACCTCTACACGAGCATGCGAGCGCGCGGCAAGCACCACAACGTCACGACCGTCGCGGTCGCCCGGGAGCTGTCGTGCTTCCTCTGGGCCGCCGCGACCGCACCCTGATCCAGCAGCTTCACCGCACAGACAGCAGCACCCCGGCTCAGGAGGCCGGGACGCCGGGCCGACACAGCGGCCGGCACGCGCGATCACGCTATGGGCAACACCCGTCTTCGGGTGCCACGCTCGTTCTTAGACCCGCGCACCGCCGGCAGCAGAAACAGGGCCATGGGGTATCAGAAAAATCCCCGCATTTCAGACTGGCAACGCCGTCACCGAGCCCGACGTCCCGCCCTCCTGAGACAACCCGCTACACCGTCTCCGCGACCAGTTCACGGCGAAACTTCAGCCTGCCCCCTTGACAAACGCGCCGCCATATCAGCGTACGTTCCTGTTCCATTACTACCGGAAGGCCGTGCCCGAACAGCTTCACGGCGGCCAGCATGTGCGGCAGCTGATCGAGGGAGGTGGCCGAGTAGCGGTTGCGTGTGCGCAGCGCGGCGAGCAGCGGTCCGAGCATCAGCATCGGACCGAGGTGATGCACGGTCGGGTTGCCGACGTAGACGCCGACCGCGTCGCGGCCGTGCTCGCGCTGGATCGCGATCAGCCGGGCGGCGATGTCGTCGAGCGCCTCGTCCCAGTCGACCCGCTCCCACCCGTCGGCAGTCCGCCGCAGCGGATGCCGGATGCGGTCGGGGCCGGCGTGCACGTCCTGCAGCGCGTTGCCCTCGGGACAGATGTGCCCGCGGGAGAACTCGTCCTGCTCGTCGCCGCGGATCGACCGCACCTCTCCCCCGGCGTGGCGGATCTCGAGGCCGCACATGGCCTCGCACACGGTGCAGGTGCGGAAATGGACCTCCTCCTGGGGCTTGTGGCCGTTGGCTGGTGCGCTCACGTGCTGGAGTCTCCCATGCTCCCGGTCCCCACGCGAGCCAATTGCTGCAAATCCGGTGCGAGTTCGGGCCTGGTGGCGGTCACGGGTGCGGTGGCGGTCACGGGTGCGGTGACACGTCCGCGACCTGTCCGAGTTGCTACCAGCAGCGCACCGATGATCAGCACCACCCCGGTGAGCTGCAGACCGCTCGGCGCCTCACTGAAGATCAGCGCCGCCAGGATCACCGAACCCACCGGCTGGATCGTGAGCAGCACCGACGTGAGCGCGGCCGGCAGGCGCGGCAGCGAGGTGGTGATCAGCAACCACCCCAGCACCTGCGAGGTGAGCGCCAGCGTGATCAGCCAGCCGGCCCCCGGCCAGACCGGAATCAGATCGGCGTCCCCGATCAGCAGCCCGGCCACGACGCAGAACGCCGCCGCCGTCGCCGTGGCGTCGAACAGCGGGCCCGCGGGCCGGCGCAGGTCGACGCCCCCGCGACGCAGCAGCAGCAGGAAGCCGACATAGGCGACGCCGGCGCCGAGCCCGAACACCGCCCCCCGCGCCGGGTCGCGGCCGAAGGCGCCGTGCTCGAGGGCGCCGGAGATCAGGAACACGCCGAGCAGCGCCAGCGGCAGCGCCGCCAGCACGCGCGCGTGGGGACGCTCGGCCAGGACGGCCCACGCCACCAGCGGCACCAGCACGACCTGGACGTTGGCCAGCACCGTGGCCAGGCCCGCGCCGACATCCGCGATCGAGTGATGCCACAGGATCAGGTCGGCGGCAAAGAAGACCCCGGCGGCAATCGCCACCCGCCGGTCGCGCCACATCCGCCGCCCGAAGCGCCGATCCTCCCACCACGCCAGCAGGCCGAGCAGCGGCAGCGCATACAGGCAGCGGAAGATCGCGGCCGTCGACGGCGAGGCATGGCTCAGCCGCACCAGGATGCTCGAGAACGCGATCGCGACGGCCCCCAGCACCGCACATAGGCGCGCGTTGTCCCAGACCGCCGACAGGCGAGCAGCGACAGGCTCGAGCAAGCGGGGCATCGGACCAGCGTAGCCGGGCGGGGACAGGTGGCAAGCTCGGGGGCGCGAGGCCAGCGCGTGGCGCGGGGCACGGGGCCGGGACGGCGCGGCGTGCCCGGGTGCTTCGGTGCGCTGCCGGCTCCTGGGCAACGGCTGTCACGAGCCGCGCAGCCGCCCTCCCGCCGCGTAGCCCGAAGCCGGCGCGCGACCCCCGAGGCGATAGCTTGCGCTCATGGCTCGAACCCCGCGCTGGGCCACCTTCGACTGCTATGGAACGCTCGTCGACTGGAACGGCGGCATCCGCGCCGAGCTGTCCCGCCTGTTCAGCGCCGCGGACAGCGAGCGCCTGCTCGGGTTCTACCACGCGATCGAGCCGGGTATCCAGCGCGATCGTCCGGACGCGAGCTATCGCGAGGTGATGGCCTCGACGCTGGCCGAGATCGCCGCCGACATCGGCGCGTCGCTGCCGGATGGCGAGCGCGACTCTCTCGGCCGCTCGCTCCCGTCGTGGCCGGTGTTCCCCGAGGTGCCCGGCGCGCTGGCGGAGGCTCAGCGCAACGGGTGGCAGCTGTACGCGCTGACCAACAGCGACCGGGATCTGATCGAGGCCTCGATCAGCTCGATCGGCGTTCCGTTCGACGGCGCGGTGGTGGCCTCGGAGATCGGCTCCTACAAGCCCGCGCACCGGCATTGGCAGGTGTTCTACGAGATCACCGGCACCGATCGCTCGCGGCATGTCCACGTCGCGCAGAGCCACTTCCACGACATCGTGCCCGCGGCCGAGCTGGGCATCCCGTCGGTTTGGATCAACCGGCTCGGGGAACGCGCGTCGCCGCCGCCCACTGTCGAGCTCGAGACGCTGGATGGGCTCGCCGCGGCGCTCGACGGGATCGTGGCCCCGGGCTGATGGGCGGAGCCGCCTCGATGACGTGATCGTCGGTGCCGGCCTGGCCGGACTGACCGCGGCCCGAGCGGTCAGAGCCGCGGGCCGCTCGGTGCTCGTTCTCGAGGCCCGCCACCGCGTCGGCGGCCGCAACTTCGATCACCCGCTGGGCAATGGGCACGTCGTCGAGCTCCGGGGCCCTGGTCTACCGGCCCAGGGTCCGCATCAGGTCCCGCGCGCGATCCGGAAGCCCGCCGATCAGCGTCCGGACCTCGGTCAGCCCGGACCGCAGCTCCCGGTCGCCCACCTCGACCGGCAGCATCGAGTCCTGCAACGTCGACAGCCTGCCGTCGGCCTCGCTGACGGCGCCGAGTGCGTCCTCGATCGCATCCTGCGCGTGCCCCGGGTGCACGAGCGGAGCCCCGGTTGCCTCGAACGTGCGCGCCGGCAGGCCGTAGCGCCCGGCGAACGAGGAGTGCGTCCGCTGAGCGCGGCCGTAGGCGAGCTGGACCGGGCGAAAGAGCTCGGTCTCGAGCCGATCGCCGGCGTGCTCGTCCAGCACGTCGTAGGCGGCGCCGAGCGACGCCAGCGCGGATCCCAGCCGATCGGTGGCGTCCGCGAGCGTGTCGAGCAGTTGTTGCCTCCCGTCGGCGGCGCTGTAGCTCATGCCACCCAGGGTAGTCCCTGTACCGTGCCCTCCCCGTGATCGTGATTCTCGGAGGCCTCGGCGCTGCCGTGGCATGGGCGACGTCGACGCTCTGCTCATCGCGCTCGAGTCGCCTGATCGAGCCGATGGCCGTGGTGGGCTGGGTGATGCTCGTCGGGCTCGTGATCGTGGTCCCGGCCGCGGCGGTGGACGGCGTGCCCAGGGGACTCGACGCATCCACCGGTGCCTGGTTGTTCGTGTCCGGCGCCGGCAACGTGGCCGGCCTGATGCTGGCCTACGAAGCGTTCCGGATCGCCGACGTGGCCCTGATCGCCCCGCTCGTCTCGACCGAGGGCGCGGTCGCCGCGGTGATCGCGGTGATCGCCGGGGAGACTCTCGGGCCGGCCACCGCCGCGACCCTGCTGGTGATCGCGACCGGGATCTTCCTCACCTCCCTCTCCACCACGCCCATGACCGAGATCCAGTCCAGGGCCGCGCGGCGCTCGCTGGCGTGCGGCGGCGCCGCGGCGCTGGTGTTCGGCGTCAGCCTGTATGCGACGGCACGAGCAGGGTCCAGGGTTCCCGTCTCCTGGGTCGTGCTGGCGGCGCGGCTGATCGGCGTGCTCGCGCTTGCAGTCCCGCTGGCGTTCCTGGGCCGGATGCGGCTGAACCGGAGAGTGCTCGCGCTGGTGCTGGTGGCCGGCGTGTGCGAGGTGCTCGGCTTCTACTCCTACACGCTCGGGTCTCGGCACGGGATCGCCGTGGCCGCCGTGCTGTCCTCGCAGTTCGCCACGCTCGCGGCGATCGGAGGCTACGTCCTGTTCGGCGAGCGGCTCTCGCGGGTGCAGACCGCCGGCGTCGTGATCGTGATCGCCGGGGTCGCCGTCCTGAGCGCGCTGCAGGCCTGAGAACCGCGTTCCTCGTGAAGGTCCCAACCGGTCCGGGGAGTGACCGCGTTTGGAAATCCATTCACCCGGGCGGAGGCTCGAGGGGGTAGGGTGGCCGCCCGCGTTTCGACAAGGAGGAGAGACACGGTGCAGGAGGCGTTCTGGAACGACCCCGGCCTGCAGTGCGGCTACTGCACGCCGGGAATGATCATGGCCGGAGCCGCTCTCCTGGCGGACAACCCCGATCCACATGCCGATCACCTCGATCGTGGTCTGCAGGCACTTGGCGGCGGCGCTCTGCGTCGCTGACGGCGCTGGCTAACCTCTTTCGAAGCAGCCGACGACGAAACCGAGGAGCGCCCGTGGAAGTTGAGATCTGGTCCGACATCGTGTGCCCGTGGTGCTACGTCGGCAAGCGCCGCTTCGAGGCCGGCCTGGCCGGGTTCGAGCACGCCGGCGATGTGCACGTGACGTGGCGCAGCTTCGAGCTCGACCCGGCGGCCCCGCGCACACGCGAGGTCGACGGCGCGACCCATCTGGCGCAGAAGTATGGGATGACCCGTGAGCGAGCGCTGGCCATGCAGCAGCAGATGACCGACAACGCAGCGGCCGAGGGGCTCGACTTCCGCTTCGACCTGGCCCGGGCCGGGAACACGTTCGACGCTCACCGCATCCTGAAGCTCGCCGCCGAGCACGGCCTGCAGGACGCGGTCAAGGAGCGTCTGATGCGCGCCTACCTCACCGAGGGCGAGCCGATCGGCGACCCGGAGGCGCTGCAGCGCATCACCGAGGAGGCGGGGCTCCCGGCGGACGAGGTTCGCGAGCTGCTCGAGTCCGATCGCTTCGGCGAGGAGGTCCGGTCCGACGAGGCGACCGCCGCTTCGCTGGGCATCACCGCCGTGCCGTTCTTCGTGGTCGACCGCGCCTTCGGCACCGCCGGCGCGCAGCCACCCGAGCTCCTGCTCCAGATGCTCCAGCGCGGCTGGGAGGCGCGATCGCCGCTTTCGGTGGTGGCCGGCGGCCCCAGCTGCGGTCCGGACGGATGCTGAGAGCGGCGGCCCCGAGCGCGAGGACGGCGAACGGAAGAGTACGATCGGACGATGCCCGACCGTCTGTACTTCACCGACTCCGATGAGGCGAATGCGCTGATCGGTTCTGATCCGATGGCGCTGCTGATCGGGTTCGCCCTGGACCAGCAGGTCAGCGTCCAGAAGGCGTTCTCCGGCCCGCTTGCCGTGCAGGAACGCGTCGGCTCGCTCGACGCCGCCACGCTGGCATCGGTGGATCTCGAGCCCGTGTTTCGCGCCAAGCCGGCAATCCACCGGTTCCCCGGAGCGATGGCCCAGCGAGTGCACGAGCTGGCGGAGTACGTGCGCGACCGCTACGACGGCGACGCTGCGAGCGTGTGGAATGACGCCGCCGACGCTGATGAGCTGCGGGTCAACCTGGCCGCCCTCCCCGGCTTCGGCGAGATGAAGATCAAGGCCCTCGGTGCGGTGCTCGCCAAGCGCTTCGGCGTCGCCGCCGCCCAGGACCTGGTGCCATGGCATCCGACGCTCGGCGACGTCGACTCTCCGCAGGCGCTGGCCGACTACCAGGCGGCCAAGCGCGCCCACAAGGCCGAGTGGTCAAAGGCCAAGGCGCGCTCGTAGCGAGCAGGCCGGGGCGCGCTCGCAGCAACTGCATACCGGTGCTACGGACGGCGTCTCCTCGCCGGTTGACACGCCGTCCGTCGGCTGGACCTACCGCCACCCCACCAAGGGCTACGAAGCGCTGCGCAACCACGTCGGCTGGTGAGCATTTTCATGTCGGCCGTGGCCTGAGATGGTCGCCGCACCCGGATCGGTCGCACGCAGACCGTGACACACGGACGAGGAGGACTGGCATGGCGACGCTCACCGACCACGAGTCCCAGCAGGTCGACAACGCGAACGCAACCGGGCTGACCCCGGTCGTGTTCGTGAAGCGATTCGTCAAGCCCGCGAAGGGCTCGGAGGCTAAGGGCCGGGGTTGACCAGCGGCTGATAGGTCCGGCACGGCTCGCCGCGCAAACCCGGGCATGGCGGCAGTCCGGTAGGGACGGCCACACCGGGAACGACCGGCAGGAGCAGGCTTGACCGCAGCGACGCGGAGAAGGCCAGGGACACCGTCGCGATGCCCTTCGGGATCGTGCCGGCGAAGGCCCAGATCGGCTGGTCTCCACCCGCTGCGGCGATCGTGATCCGGATGCGCGAGCCCTTGCGGTACACGTGGCCCTCGTAGTAGAGCGGCACGGTCACCTGGGTCCAGCGGCCCTTGGCCAGGGGAGCCGCGTCGGCCCGCCGCAACGACAGCACAGGCGCCAGCAGCGTGCTCTTGAGCGGGTCGAGCTTGCGCTCGCTGGCCCGCAGCCAGCCGTCCTGCACGAACGTCTCCTTGCCGTCGGGCCGGACCTCGGAGACGGTCGCCTGCAGGTCGACGCTGGGAGCCGAGGAGCGGATCCACAGCCGGAGCGCGCCGGCGCCGACCACGGCGGTGTTCGCGGCCAGCGGCTGCGTCACGTAGGACAACGCCGTGCCGGATGGGTTCTGGGCCCAGTGGTACTTCGGTGCCGCGGTCCACAGGCCGCCGGGCCCCGAGCCGGTGTCGCCGGTGAAGCCGGTCGCCGGGCGCGCGGCCGCGTTCCAGGCAAACGAATCGGTGCCGGGTTTGGAGGGCGGGCGGCCGGCCAGCAGCCCGCCGGCGGACACGAACCACGTCCGGGCCACGGTTCCCGGCAGCGGGAAGCGCGGGAAGGACTGCTCGAACGCGGCACCCGGAGCTCCGGCCGCGTTGCCGCCGGCGCCGTTGTCGAACAGGATGCGGACGGACGCGAGGTGCCGGAAGGCCGCCAGCGCGGCGGCGTAGCCCGGCTGAGCCTGGATCGGGTCGTTGGGCAGGGTCACGCCCGGGACTCCGGTCACCTGCTGGAAGAGCGCCGGGGCGAGTCCCCTGGCCGCCGCCGACAGGTGCGGCGCGACGTGAGCGACGTACAGCTCGAGGAAGTCATACCAGCGGGTGAAGGTCGCCGGGTCCAGCGAATCGACGTGGGTGCCGTTGGTGAACGTGAACCACTTCTGCCGCGTGCCGGTGAAGTGCTGCGCGAGGTCGGGACAGTGACCGCCGGTCTGCTCATCGGTCCACTGGCAGGCCAGGAACACGGGCGCCGTGATCTTGTGCACGAAGGTGATCGGCGCCAGCGGGTCGGCGACCGAAGGGACGTAGAAGCTGTTCGCGTACGTCTTGGCGATCAGGTCGGCCGCCTCTCCGTGGAGGGCCTGGTTGGCGTTGCAGGTGACGTCTCCGCCGCGAATCCGCTTCAGCGCCCACGGCTGGCCGCCGGTCGCCGAGGCGGGCTTGGCGTCGTGCACGCGCTCCATCGCCCACGAGAGCGCGAATCCGGTGTTGAGGAGCCCACCCGGATAGAGCGTGGTCGCCGTGTTGTCGATCACCGAGAGCGGCGTGATCGCCGCCAGGCTGGGCGGCGCCGTCGCAGCCACGAACAGCTGGCTGATCCCGCCGTAGGAGATGCCCGCCATCCCCACCTTGTGGTGCAGCACCCACGGTTGCCGAGCCACGGTCTCGACAACGTCGTATCCGTCGAGGCTCTGCAGCGGCTCGAAGTAGTCGAACGCTCCGCCCGAGCATCCGGTGCCGCGCATGTTGACGTCGACCACGGCAAACCCCAACAGCGTGGCGACCGCGCTGATCCCGCTCTCGGCGCCCGCCGGATTGGCGTAGCCGTAGCCCGCGTACTCGACCAGCGTCGGGTAGGGGCCCTTGCTCGCCGGTCCCGGCAGGCGAACGTCGATCGCCAGCTCCGTCCCGTCGCGGGTGGTGAGATAGCCGTAGCCGCCGGCCGGGATCTGCTGGCCGTAGATCGACGTGCTCGGCGGGGCTGAGCGGTCGGGCAGGACGGTGAGCAGCCCCGACTGCGTGCCGCCGCCGGAGACGACGTGCCGCACTCGGTATCCCGGACCGGGCGGGAGGCCCCGGAACAGGAGCGCGCCGAGGGAATCGGCAGGCCCTGATCCGACCCGGTTGCCGCGCCGGTCCAGCAGGCGCAGCTGCTCGCCGGGCTGGGCGCCGGTGACATCGACCTGGTTGACACTCCCGCGTGCGACGAACGTCGCACGTCCGAAGGCCGCCTTCGCATCGGCACTGGCCGCCGACGTGAGCAGCAGGGCTATCGTTGCCAGCGCTGCCCAGAGCGCGAGCGGCCGGGCCGCGAGATCCCTCCCCATGCGTGGACGCTAGCAGCCGAGGGCTCGGCTCGCCGCTCCGACGAAGCCGTCGGCCATCCCATCGCCGATGCCACCGAGCGGAACGAGTCGCGGCATGTCGAGCTTGGCGTCGAGCTCGAGTGCGATGCGGGTCCGGCCCATGTTCTCGAGCCGCCAGATGACCTCGAACTCTTCGTGATCCGATGCGTCATTGGGAAGCCGCGTCAACGTCACGGCGCCGGGCCGTTCGAGGTCGATCGCCAGCACCAACGGGAAGTCTCTGGCCAGCGGCCCGTACGAGACGTGGAGCGTCGTCCGCACGGTGCTCGGGCGGCCATCGCCGGCCACGTCGATGACCTCCACGCCCCGCACCACCGCCGCGTACCAACTGGGGTACGCCTCGACGGCCGCCAGCAAGGAGAAGCACTCCTCGATCGGGGCGGCGATCACCGCGCTCGCGGTGCCGGTCAGCCGCTTCACATGAGAACCGCGGGCGCCATCCTCGCGATCGTAGCGAGGCGTTTCGCAGCGCTGAGCCCCGGCTCGGCCGACGGCGCGGCACGCAAGACGGCTTGCGACCGGTTGCGGTTTCGGGCGCTCTCTCGTTAGGCTCCGCGGTCGTGGGCTTTGCCACCACCGTGTCGCGCGCCTGACGCGCAGCACTCACTGTCCAGTAGACCGGCGGGTTACGGCGCCGGCAACAACTTCGGAGCTGACCATGCCACCCGCCAAGAGGGCTTCCACAAGCAAGACCTCCGCCGCCTCGGCCCGCCGGGGCGCACCCGCCAAGGCCTCGGCCGCCAAACCCCGCACCTCCACCGCGTCGTCGAGGCCGGCCAAGCCCACGGCCGGCGGCTTCACGCCCGCCACCCGCCGCTCGCTGGAGCTCGCCTCGAAGCGGCTCGAGAAGGCTCTCGGCGATGCCGGCGATGCGCTGCAGGCGCTCGGCAAGGATGGAAGCAGGGGCGCCAAGCAGGCCTACAAGGATCTCGGCAAGGGCCTCAAGGTGCTCCAGCGTGACGTCGTCAAGACGAACAAGATCCTCCAGAAGGATCTGGAGCAACTGGTCGCCGCGGTGAAGCCCTCCAAGCCCGCCGCCAAGCGCGCGACCGCCGCGAAGCGGACCCCGGCCGGGACCACGCGGAGCGCCGCCTCGAAGTCCAAGCCGGCCGCCTGAGCAGGCCGACTCAGTTTGTCATCTCCGGCTCGCCGCAGCGCGGGCCCTGGCTCCCGCTCAGCGGCGGGCGCGGCGGCCGGTGCGGGGCCGCGTCTGTCCCCAGGCTGTCGCGGATCGCTCGCCCGCTCTCCCCCGCGACTCTTCGCCGCTCGAGCGCCTTGAGCTCGTCGGCGATACGGGTCGAGCGAGCGCCGGCTCGGCCGCGAGGCGTGCAGGCGGCCCAGGAACGTCCCACCTGACCTCGAGGCGTCGAGCGCGACCGCATGACACCCTCCTGGCCATGACGAGCGTGCGTGCGGCAGCCATGGGCCTCCTGCTCGTGGTCTGCGTCTGCGTGACGGGCTGCGGTTCCTCCACGACCTTGGCGCCGGCCGCCCCCCAGGCGGCGTCCACGACGCAGGGTGCGTCGTCGACGGCGACGGGGACGAGCGCCCCGGCAACCACAACCGCGGCCCCGCGGCCCCGGCCCGCACCCCGGCCGCCCCGTCCGCGGGGTCCGTCGCCGGGATCGCTTCCCCAGACCGACCAGGTGCCCTCCGCCGCAACGGCACAGTTTCACGCCCACATGGCGGCCCTCTGGAAGGGGATGACGACCGGGTCGCTGGAGCCGGCGCTCCCGGCTTTCTTTCCCGAGGGCGCCTACACCCAGCTCAAGGCGATCGCCTCTCCACAGGGCGATTTCACCGGTCGCCTCGAGGCCGACTACCGGCTCGACCTGCTCGCGGCCCACGCCCTGCTCGGCGCGCATGCCGCGAACGCGCGGCTGATCGACGTGGTCGTACCCAGCGGCTACGCCCATTGGGTGCCCCCCGGCGTCTGTGACAACAGCGTCGGCTACTACGAGACGCCCAACTCGCGGCTCGTCTATCGCGAGGACGGCCAGATCCGCTCGCTCGGAGTTGCCTCGATGATCTCCTGGCGCGGGGTCTGGTACGTGATCCACCTCGGAGCGATCCTCCGCAACGGATACGGCGGCGTCGTCGACGATCCCGAGTCGGGCACCGGGACGCCGGGGTCGTCCTCGACCTGCTGAGCGCGGCCAGGAACGGGCCGCAAGCCGCCGCCCGGGCTTGAGTCCATCTGGGGCGCTCTGCGAACATACGTTCGTGTCAGGCGACGCGACGATCCTGCACGCTGATCTCGACGCTTTCTACGCCTCGGTCGAGCAGCGAGACAACCCTCGCCTGCGCGGCCGGTCCGTGATCGTCGGGGGCGGAGTCGTGCTCGCCGCCAGCTACGAGGCCAAGGCTTGCGGCATCCGGACCGCAATGGGCGGCGGACAGGCCCGCAGGCTGTGTCCGCAGGCGATCGTGCTGCCGCCTCGGATGTCGGCCTACGTCGAGGCCAGCCGGGCCGTGTTCGCCGTGTTCGCGGATACAGCCCCAGTCGTCGAGGCGCTGTCGATCGACGAGGCGTTCCTCGACGTCAGCGGTCTGGAGCGGATCACCGGCACGCCGATCGAGATCGCCGCCCGTCTGCGCCGCGACGTGCTCGCCCGGGTCGGCCTGCCGATCACCGTCGGCGTGGCGAGCACCAAGTTCCTGGCCAAGGTCGCCAGCGGGGTGGCCAAGCCAGACGGCCTGCTCCGTGTGGCGCCCGGTAGCGAGCTCGCCTTTCTGCACCCGCTGGCCATCGAACGTCTCTGGGGCGTGGGAGCCGTCACCGCGCGCAAGCTCCGCGACGAGGCGATCACCACCGTCGGCGAGGTCGCCCGCCTGACCGAGTCGGATCTGGTCTCGATCGTCGGTCGCGCCTCCGGCCGCCACCTGCACGCGCTGGCCCACAACCGCGATCCGCGTCGCGTGCGCCCCCGCCGCCGGCGTGCGTCGATCGGAGCACAGCACGCCCTCGGCCGATCACGCAAGTCGGCCGCCGAGATCGACGCCGCCCTGCTGGGGCTCGTCGATCGTGTGACCCGGCGCATGCGCGCTTCCCAGCGCGCCGGGCGCACCGTCGTGCTGCGCCTGCGTTTCGGCGACTACACGCGGGCGACCCGGTCGCACACACTCACGCACGCCACCGCGCACACCCAGACGATCCTCGCCACCGCGCGGGCACTGCTGGCCACCGCGATGCCGATGATCGAGCGCCGGGGCCTCACCCTGGTCGGTGTCGCCGTCACCAACCTGGGCAGCAACGCCGCGGTACAGCTCGTGCTCCCGTTCGAGCGCGACCCCGGCCTCGCTCTCGACACCGCAATCGACGACGTCCGTGAGCGCTTCGGATCCGGATCGCTGACGCGTGCCGTGCTGCTCGGCCGTGATCATCGCCCCTCGGTGCCGCTGCTACCGGATTGAGGGCCGCACGCGCTCCGCCTGATGACCTGCTCAGCGGTCCAGGACGTCGAGCACCCGGTCGACGTCGTGCTCGTCGTTGTAAAGGTGCCACGAGGTACGCAGCCGCCCGCCCCGCACGGCGGCGATGATTCCGGCGCGCTCCATTCGCTCCGCTCCCCCGGGCAGATCGGCGCACACGATCGCGCTGTCGCTGGGCTCCAGGCCGATCCCGGCTCGAAAGCGATTGGCCAGCGACAGGTCGTGGGCGTGGATCGCGGGGATCCCGATCCGCTCGATCAGCTCCAGCGCCGGCTGCGTGCCCACCCACGAGAACCACGCCGGCGAGAGGTCCAGCCGGCGGGCGCTGGAGGCCAGGCGCAGCGGCGGCCCGAAGTAGCTCTCGTGAACGTTCTCGCCCGCATACCAGCCCGCGCTGTGCGGTACGACGCGCTCCAGCAGGCGATCCGAGACGGTCAGGAATGCGCTTCCGCGCGGGGACATCAGCCACTTGTAGCCACCGCACGCAACCGCATCGAAACGGTCCGCCTGCAGCGGTAGCCAGCCCACCGCCTGGGTGGCGTCGCACAGCGTGATCGCGCCCGAGCCCTCGGCGGCAGCGACGATCGCGTCGAGATCGGCAACCTCGCCGGTGCTCATCTGCACCGCGCTGAACGCCACCGCCTCAACGCCCTCGGCGATCGCGTCGGCCAGCCGGGCCGCCGGGACCGTGCGGACGTCGAGGCGGCGCTGGACCAGCAGCGGGAACAGCGTCGAGGTGAACTCGACGTCGGGGACCACCACCCGCGCCTCCGCCGGCAGTGCGGTGACGACCGAGCCGATCAGCTCGGAGACCGTGGAGCCGACCGCCACGCGGCCGATGTCGACGTCGAGAAGCCGCGCGAACGAGGCCCGCGCCGCCTCGGTGCTCCGCCCCCAGTGCTCCCAGCTCGTGCGCCCGCCGTGCCACTCGTCCAGCGCGGACTGCAGCGCCTCCCACGCCGGGCGCGGCGGCAGCCCATAGCTGGCGGTGTTGCAGTACACCCCCGCCGGCTCCCACAGAGATCGCGCGGCGGAGATTCTCACCTCGTCCAACGAGCCAGGACCCGGACGACCAGGGTCAACGGTACATCTGGTCGAAGATCTCGGCGTAGCGGTCGTAGATCACGTTCCGCTTGACCTTGAGCGTCGGCGTCAGCTCCCCCTCCTCGTGGGAGAGGTCGTGATCCAGCAGCGTGAACTTCTTGATCTGCTCGACCTTCGCGTACTTCGCGTTGATCCGGTCGAGCTCAGCCTGGATCAGCTCGCGCGTTTCCGGGCGCTCGATCAGCGACGGTATGTCCTCCGGGAGGCCGCGCTCCCGCGCCCACGGAATCATCTCTTCCTGGTCGAGCGTGATCAGCGCGACGGGGTAGGGCCGACGGTCGCCGTACATGACGGCCTGCGAGATCCAGCGCGACTGCGTGAGATCGTTCTCGAGGTTCGCCGGGGTCAGGTTCTTGCCGCCCGCGGTGATGATGATGTCCTTCTTGCGGCCGGTGATCGACACGAAGCCGTCCTCGTCGACCGAGCCGAGGTCGCCGGTGGCCAGCCAGCTGTCGTCGCTGAGCGCCTCTCGCGTGGCCTCCGGGTTGCACCAGTACTCCCGGAACACGTTCGGACCTCGGGTCAGGATCTCCCCGTCGGGGGCGATCTGGAATTCGACTCCGGGCAGCGGCCGTCCGACCGTGCCGAAGCGAAGGTGCTGGTGCGTGTTGACGCTGCCCACGGCGGTGGTCTCGGTCATCCCCCATCCCTCGAGCACGGGAACGCCGCAGGCGTTGAAGAACTCGATGATCTCGGCCGAGATCGGCGCCGCACCCGTCACGGCCTTGTCGATCCTGCCGCCGAACAGCTCCCGGACGTTGCGATAGACCTGCGCCTCGGCCTGCTCGAATGCCGCCGCCATCGGCTCCGGCACCTCCTCACCCTGCTCACGCATACGGCGAACCCCGAGGCCGAGCTCGACGACGCGCCGCAGCTGCTGCTGGTCCCGGAACTGGTTGGTCGCCAGGGTGTAGATCTTCTCGAAGATGCGGGGCACCGAGGGGAAGTAGGTGGGCTTGGTCTCCTGGAGCTCGGTCACGATCTGCGCGGGGTTGCCGCCGAAGTAGACGATCTCGGTTCCCACGTCGAATGACGCCAGCTGCACCGTCAGCGCGAATCCGTGCGCCAGCGGCAGGTACAGGTAGCTGACCTCGCCCTCGTTGATGAATCCGAGCTCCTGCACCATCGCTCCGACCGAGGCGCCGTTGCCGTGCGTCAACACCACGCCCTTGGGCGGCCCGGTCGTGCCCGAGGTGTAGATGATCGTGTATGGGTCCTCCGGAGAGACCGCCTCACAGCGACGCTCGAGCTCGGCTCGGTCGTGGTCGGCGCCGTCCTGGCGCAGCTGCTCGAGCGAGACCTCGCCCGTCCCGCCGCTCGGATCGATCAGGGCCACCGTCTCCACGCGCTCCAGGCCGCCGCGCACCGCCGCGATCTTGGCCGCCTGGTCGGCGTCTTCGCAGATGATCATGCGCGCGCCGGAGTTCCCGGCCACCCACTCGCATTCCTCGGGGGAATTGGTCGGGTACATCGGCACGACCACGCAACCGGCCCGCGAGATCGCCAGGCTGGCCAGTGTCCACTCCGGCCGCGTGTTGGCCAGGATGCTGATCCTGTCCCCTGGTTCAAGCCCCCGCGCCACCAGCCCCAGGGCAAGCTCGTCCACGATCTCGCCGACCTCGGCGAAGGTCTGCGTTCGCCACTCGCCCGCCCGCGAGTCCCGCAGCGCCACACGATCCGGATACCGCCCAGCCGCGTTGGCCGCCGCCCGTGTGATCGTCGTGGCACCGGTCCCGACAGCCCTGTTGCTCATCTGCTCCACCCTCTCATCGTTCTCAGCTCAGGCTAGAGGCTGTTTCATCCGGGCCGCTTTGACCGGCTCGGAGCCGCGCGAGCTCGCGCTCGACCATCTTCTCGTGCTCGAGCTCGTCCTCGCGAGCCCGGCGGGGACTCCAGTGCCCGGTGAGCAGGAACGCGAGGGGGATGAACAACAGCTGACCGGCAAAGCAGATCCACCACCACGTCTGCCATTGGCCCGGGTTCTGCTGCTTGGCCTTGGCCACCTTCGCCGCATTCGCCTGCAGGTAGGCGAGATCCGCCGGTGCTACCGTGGCCAGCGACCGGAGCTCGGTCACGCCACGCTGGACCTTCGGGCCGTTGAACTGCAGAAAGGCCAGGTCCGCCGGCGGCACCTTGGTGAGCGCCTTCAGCCTGGCGATCCCCTCCGCTGGGGAAACGCGGAGCTTCACCGCGATCTCACCCACCGCGGTCTGAATCACCCTCACATTGCCCGGCGCTTTCGAGAGCGCGAGAGTCGTGGCCGGAGAGAGCGCAGACGCCGTGGCCAGCTCCTGCTGATAGGTGGCGCTGAGAGCCGCGACCTTCGCCACCGATGTGACGGGCACTCCCGAGAGCTCAGAGACCGCGACCGCCTGGGCCGCCTGGCCCGTGGGGTTCTTGGCCAGGGCGGCCAGCGTCGCGGGGTCGACGGTCTGCAGCACCTTCACCTGGGCCGGATACCTCGCGACGATCTGCGCCACCCGCGGACCCTGGTCTACCAGCGTCGACGTGCCCGGGACGACCGCCGGCAGGATCGCGAACGACACGGTGACGGTGATGCGGATGATCCAGCCCCACACCGCGAGCCCGGTCGCGGTCGCGGCAGGATTGTGCTTCTCGACCGTCTCCGTAAAGGCGGCCATCCACGAGACGTACGCGATGCCCGCTCCCCCCGCCATCAGGACGAAGTAGAGCGCGAACGTGTGATATCCGGTGCTCGGCTTCGTCGCCGCAGCGGCGAACAGCGCAACCCCCACGAGGCTGATCACGGCACCCACCAACATGAACGGCTTGCGCACCCTGAACCGGTCCGACAGCACCCCCGCCCCCACGAGGGCGATCGCGTTGGCGATCCAGTACCGGTTGGCCAGATCGTTGGTCCTGGCCTCGCTGTA
>JADGPN010000068.1 GCA_017882465.1 Solirubrobacteraceae bacterium | reverse complement strand
GCGGCGACACTGGGCGACGAGGTCAGCGAGCCGCGCAGACATGTCCCTCGCGCCATCCTGACCAGCCCACGCCAACGCTTCCTCGACCCTGCTGTACGACCTGCTGGCCCGCCGGTGGTGTCAGGACCTCGTCGACCACGCCGGACTGGACATGGCGCAGCTGCCCGCGATTCGCCCCTCGTGCGAGGTGATCGGTCCGCTGCGGCCGGAAGCCGCCGAGGCGCTCAACCTGTCCCCACGCTGCCGAGTGGGCGTCGGCACGTACCGCCGGCTGTTCGACGGAGTCGAGGCGGCGCTGGGACGAGACCACCGCGGCCTGGCGACGTCAGATCACGCCGGACTGAATCCCGCGGCCCGCGCCCCGCGCCGATAGGGCCCACGGCCCGTCCCGGCGGCCGAGGACTGGCCCGGCCCACCCCTAGGGTGTCTAGCTGTCGCGCGGGCGCTGATCAATAGTTGCCACGAGCAACCGACCACTTCGACCGATCAGATGTCAGGCCAAGGAGACGCCTCCACACCGCACCTTCGGGTGATGCCCAGCGCCACGATCAAGACCGGCAGCTGAGCCCGGCGTCCGCCCCGTGGGAAAGGGAGCCAGACACACGCGGCCCCGGGGCATCATCGCCCGGGGCCGCGACTCCGTTGTGAGAGGCGAGCCGGCGCCGAGCGCCGCACTTACGCGAGACCCGGGCCGCTGTACGCGGGCGGGGCTGGCGCGTCTCCCTCCGCCGCGGCGATCTGCGAGAGCAGCGCGGTCGGACTGGTGCCGGCAGGCACCTGCAGCCGCGGCAGGCGGAACCGATCCTGCTGCGGGCTTGCCCATCCCGGGATGACGGTGCTCGAGCCGGTGAATCCGGCCGCGCGGACGGCGGCGATCACCGTTGCGTCGTAGTGGCCGTCCGGGTAGCTGAACCAATTTACCGGCACCCCGTATCGACCGTGCAGCATCTGCCGCGCCGCCGTGACCTCGTACCGGAGCTGGCCGGCATCGAGTGTGATCGGGTCGGCGTGGCTGACCCCCTGGGTGTCGAGCTCCCAGCCCGCCGCAATCAGGCTGCGGAGCTGCGCGTCGCTGAGGCCTCCTTCGGCGGGCGGCAGGCCATTCACCTGGAGGTTCTCGACCCCGGCCCAGCCAAGTCGCCTGAGTACCGGTGCCGCGTTGGTGTACTGCGATGCATAGCCGTTGTCGAACGTGATCACGATCGGCTTTCCCGGGCCGAGCGCCACCCCACGCGTCCAGTACGCCTGGAGCTGGTCGAGCGTCACCGCATGCCATCCGGTGGCCTTGAGCGCGTCCATCTGGCTCGCGAACTCCGCGGCGGGCACGTACAGGTCCGGAGTCCCCGTGCTCTGGGATGGGGGCACATTGATCACGTGATAGGCCAGGATTGGCACCGTTGCGCTGCCAGGCCGGCCGGCGCCGCCCGAGCCGGGGGCGCCCCCCGTGGACGGCCGGCCGGACAGCGTCGGCGTTCGTTTCGAGGAGCGGGAGCCCGATCCGAACGCGAACCCGAGCACGAGCGCGGCAACGACACCCGCGACCATAACCAGGGACCCGAGCACGGCGAACCGCACCCGCCTCGTCTGCGATCGACGCTCGCGCGCCGGCTCGAGGCGACCGTCCTGCACGTCGCGGAAACTCATCCGGTGCCGACGTTACACACTGGGTCGGACTCACCCGCGGGTTGCACGACGCTCGCGGCTCTACCTCCGCGCGCGGGGATCTGAGCGGCTGCGGAGGCGTCGAGGGGGCCCCGCAGCCGCCAGGCGTCAGTGGATCGTGAAGATCACCGAGTTGGTGGTCCCCAGCAGGGTGTGGTGGCGATCGAAGCCCCGGAGCGTGATCAGGTACCGCCCACGCCCGAGCTTGTGACCGTTGACCTTGAGGTTCCAGTGGATGCGCAGGTGCCCGGAGTGGTGCGCCCCCAGAGGCACCTTCCCGATCAGCCTGAGCACCAGGACCTTGTGGCCGTGGACGCGCTTGGAGCCGACGATCCGATCCACCAGGATCCCGACCGTGTTGCTCTGGGCCAGTTGGCCCGAGATGACCGCGCCGCCGCTCGAGGGCGCAACCGCGACGCTGCAGCCCGGGAAGAGCACGCAGTTCACCCCGCCGATCAGGGCCTGGCCGAACAGCCGCTGCGGGCTGTCCGCCGTCGTGAACAGGAAGAACGGATCATTGACCGGTGCAACCGTGCACGCCGAGCCGTCATTCGTGAACGGATCGGCTGTGCAGCTCGACGAGATCGGCGCCCGGAAGTCGATCAGCGAGGCTCTGCGCCCCGAGTCGACGAGCCGGATCCCGTCGGGGGTATCCAGGACGAACGCGCCGCTCTGGAAATGACCGACGAACCCGCGAACGCCGGAGCCCACGGACTCGATCCACGACACGTACGGAATGTTGCCGAAGAACGTGATGTCCGGATGGGTGGCGTCGTGACTCGTGTTCGACAGCGGAGCTCCGCCGTTGAACAGCTCGAAGTGCGTGCCGCCGACCAGCCGCGAGATGAAGATCGCGTGACGGCCCGTTCCTGTGTCCTCGGCCCAGACGACCCACGGGACCGTCGGTACACCGGCGGTCAGCGTGCCTGAGGCCACGCTCGGGTCCTCCGCTCCGCGCTGCGGATTGGCGTTCAACGAGCACGCGTCCTCGGCGGCCGTCGACGCCGCGCAGGGACCAAAGCCCGAGCTGGACGTATCCAGCGGGTTGGTCTGCGCTGCCGTTCCGCGGCCGACCGCCTGCCAGTGGAACCCGCCGTCGGCGGTTGGGTCGGCGACGATCTTGGCCGCGAACACCTGATCGTTGGCTCGCAGCCCCAGCGCGCTTGACCCGACCTCGTACCACACCGTCCAGGCGACCTTGTCGCTGGGCCCGGTGAACGCGATGTCCGGTTCGATCCCGTTGCGACTGGGATCCACATTGAGGCTGGGGTCGCCCGTTGACGATGATCCCCCAGATGGGGCTAGGCGGTCGGCGCCGACCTGCTGCCAGCAGAAGGTGCTCACGCTGTTCGCAGCCGAGGGCTTGAATCCCGTGCAGGGGAGTTGCGCCAATGCCTGCTTGACGCCCTTGGAGACGAAGATCTGATCGTGATTGCCGGTGCCGCTGACGTTTCCGTCCTGTTCCTGCCAGGCCACCCACGGCACGGGGGCATTGCCCGGCACCGCGGCGCCACCGGCGACGGCCGGGTTCTCGGCCTCCTTATCGGTATGGATGTTCAGTGACGGCACACCGGCGCCGCGATTCTGGCCCTCCGGCACCCACGTATTCGTAGCAGCGACGAAACGACTGGCGAAAATCTGCGTCTGACCACCCAGCGCAGCGTTCGGCTCATACCACGTGTCCCACGGCACGTTGCGCCCCGCGCCGGCGAAATCGATCTGCGGTGCTTCCGCCTCGACCCCGGGGCTGATGTTCAGAGACTGACCCTGCGTGACCCACTGGCCGTTCTTGAACGCGCGCACGAAGATGTGCTGCGCGCTGCCGGCCTTCTGCTCGAAGGTCCCCCACGGAACCCGCGCCCCTGCCGCGGCGAGTGACCCGCCCACGAGATCGGACAGACCTGCGCTCTGACCAGGATCGATCCCGTTCGCGGGATCGTTGTTGACCTGCGAGCCGTTCGCGAGCAGTCCCAAGACTGCGGCGGTCGCCGATGCAGCCGCGACCAGGATCGCCAGCGAAGCTACCAGCGCCGCTGTGCGGAAGCGTGAATGCGCCATGCCCCAAACTCCTCCCGGGTGGACCTTCACCCGTCGTGTGCCGTTCCCATGCCCGCGAGCCCGAGCTGTCAGGCCAACCGCCGGCGAACCGATTCTTTCAGCGTGGCCAACCGGATGCAAGCGTTCTTTGCCGAGGCGGTTGCGATACCGAGGTGGACGTCACGACCGCACATTGCCTTCAGGCGCGCGCTGGGTCGAGGCGGCGAGCACTCCCTGACTGAGCGCACCCGATCTCGGCGAGCGCTACTGCCAGTACTTCTCGACCGTCTCGGCCGACCGCTCCGACGCCAGGTCTGGATCTTCCCCTGCGCTACGAAGAGCTCGCCGCTGGCGCAGGAGGTCCCAGAGACGGTCCAGGTCGACTCGGATCTCCTCCAGGCGTGCGGCATCCTGGTCAAGCGTCGGGTCCGCGGGCCCTTCCCTCTGGCGCAGCTCCTCGCGCTCAGACTCGAGCTCCTCGATCTGACTTTCGATCTGCTCATCGCTGGGCATATGCCAAGCCTCGCACATCCACGGCGACGATCACCGTGTCCTCGCAGCCGAGTGGTAGCGTCACGGCCCTCCACGCGAGGAGGAGAACGATGGTGGAGCCACTGGACGGGAACGCGATCGCCGGGGAGCTGTTCGAGATCTTCGGCCGGGAGATGACTGCCGCGACGGGAGCCTGCTCGAGCTGCGGGGCCACGTCCCAGGTCGCCCAGCTCCGGGTCTACATGCAGGCGCCGGGAGCCGTGGCCCGGTGCCCTGGGTGCGGCGAGGTCGTGATCGTGATCGTCGACATCCGCGGCACGCTTCGAATCGATACCAGTGGGTTCGGCCTGGTCGACCCGCAGATGGCAGCGCCGCCGGCCGATCGGCCGGCTGGCACTTGATGACTCGCCCGCAGCGGTTGACGCTGATCGCCGCGATCCTCGGATCGGGGGTGGCCACGATCGACGGCTCGATCGTGAACGTCGCGCTTCCCGCGGTCGAGCGAGATCTGGGGGGCGGGTTGGCGGCACAGCAATGGATCTCAAACGCCTATCTGCTCACGCTCGGATCGTTCATCCTGATCGGCGGCTCGCTCGGGGATATCTACGGCGAGCGGCGCGTGTTCGCGACCGGAGTCACCGCCTTCGGCGTGCTTTCGATTGCCTGCGCAGCCGCACCGACGATCGAAGTGCTGATCGCCGCGCGAGCACTCCAGGGCGTGGCCGGTGCGCTGCTGGTGCCCAGCTCGCTGGCCGTGATCGTGGCCGCGTTCGCCACCGACGAGCGGGGTGCCGCGATCGGCGCCTGGACGGCGTGGGGAGGAATCGCCGCGATCGCCGGGCCGCTCGCCGGAGGCGCGATCGTCGACAACGCCTCCTGGCGATGGATCTTCGCGATCAACGCTCCGCTCATCGTGGCAACCCTGGCGCTGGTGTTCGTCGCGATCCCTCGCCCATCGCGGGTGATCGAGCGCCGGGTCGACTTCGTCGGGGCCGGCCTGTGCGTCCTCGGGCTGGGCGGAATCGTATTCGCCCTGATCGAACAGCCGCGATACGGCTGGAGCAGCCCATTGATCGGCATCCCGTTGATCGGTGGCGTCCTGGCCCTGGCCGCATTCCTCGCCCACGAGCGCCGCACCGCCGACCCGATGCTCAAGCTCTCGCTGTTCACCCGTCGCAACTTCTCGGTGGGCAACGCCGAGACCCTGGCCATCTACGCGGGCCTATCGAGCGTGTTCTTCTTCCTGGTCATCTTCCTGCAGCAGGTCGCGGGCTACAGCGCAATTCGCAGCGGGCTGACGACGCTGCCGGTGACCCTGGTCATGTTCGCGCTCTCGCGCCGATTCGGAGCGCTGGCTGACCGACACGGACCGCGACTATTCATGGCCGGCGGGCCGCTGATCGCGTCGATCGGCATCCTGCTGCTGCTGAGGACGGGTCTGAATACCTCCTATCTGACCGACCTCCTGCCGGCCCTGCTCGTCTTCGCGGTGGGGCTCTCGATGACCGTCGCTCCACTCACCGCCACCGTGTTGGCCGATGCCGAACAGGCCGACGCCGGCATCGCATCCGCGATCAACAACGCGATCGCCCGCGTCGCGGGATTGGTCGGCGTCTCGGTGATCGGCGTCGTGGTGGCGAGCACCCTAGTCGGAGACACCTTCACAGCAAACGCCGCGTCGGTGCGGGCCTTTCACGAGGTGATGATCATCTGCGCAGCGCTCGTCGCGGCCGGCGGCGTCGCCGGCGCGATCGGAATCGTCAACCCGCGACGCGCGGTCGAAGCTGAGGGGTGTCCGGGCGGGCAACTGGTGGGAGTTCCCCAGCCGGCTGTCCCGGGCGCCAATGAGGCGCCCGTGGCTATCAATCAGCTCGCCGCGCAGAAAGCGTGACCGTTCGTCCACCCGGCCACCGGGCCGCCGAGGACCATCACCGGGCGATCACCGAGGCTGATCGGGCATCGACGTGCGATCGGCACGACGTCGGCGCCGTCAGCCCGCGTCCAGCCGGAAGACGAGCACGAGCACCCGCAGCGGCCGTCGAGGCGCTCCATCACCAGCACCCTCCCGGTGCACAGGGGCGGATGCGGCTTCGGAATCCGGACCGACCCGAGGGCCGCCGTGCGCGGTTGCCGCGGCCGCCACGGCGGTCATGTTGTGCGCCTCGATCCTCAGGTCGAGCTCCCCCCCCGAGTGCCTGGGCGAAACCCGTTCGACAGGTCGACCGCGCCCACTCCCCGGCCCCAGCGCGTGCTGCGCTCAAGGCGCACCGCCAGCCGATCGACGATGTCCAGATCCCACGAGACGACCGTCGCGATGCCCGGTCGGCGAACCTTCACGACGGCGTCGGCCGTCGTGGGTGTGCAGCTCGGCTCGGCGCGAGCCTCGCAGGTACGGAAGCATTCCACGGCGCACCAGAATCAGCTTGCCGAGGTAGCTCATGACGGTGATGTTCAGCCCCATGCCGTCGGTGATCACAGACACCGGATAGTTGGCCACGAGCCGGGCGCCCGCGCAGTAGAGCGGGATCCGTGGCCCGGGCACGTTCGAGATGACGAGGTTCCAGGTCGGGTGGGCGGCGCTGCTGGTCGAGAGCCGGAACGTCACCTGGGCAACGAGCGGCTGATCCGGGAGCTCGTCGTGCTCGATCAGCCAGCGCCGCACGGCGCCGGCGCAGATCGACATGATCGCGTCGTTGACCGTGCAGCCGTAGTCATCCTTGATCGCCTTCACGTCGTCGAGTGCCAGCTGACCGAAGGTGAAACGCCGATGCGGCGAGATGCGCCCGTTGAACGAGGTCCGCGGCGCCGTGAAACGCTCCGATCCCTGCGGGACTCGACCCCCGAGGAGCTTGCGGACCCGCGTCCCCAGGCCGCCCGCGATCGAGGCCCCGGGCAGAACGCCGAACGGGGTGTCCTCGACGTTGGGCAGTGCACTCGGCAGCGCCCTGAGGAGGCGCAGCGGATAGCGGGGAATCCCCAGCGCCGCGCGCGCCAGCATCTGCCCCGTCCCGGGCATCTCCTCCGCTTCACCCTTCCACTCGCGCTCCTCTGGCCGCAGAGGAGCATCCGGGCCGAGGTCGAGCAGCAGGCCCAGGATCTCAGCATCGGAGATCCCGTCGATCAGCGCGTGATGCACCTTGGTCAGCATGGCCACGTGCCCGTCCCTGAGGCCGTGGATGAGGTACAGCTCCCACAGCGGGCGCGCTCGGTCGAATGGCCGCGACGTGATCCTGGCCACCGTCAGGGCGTCTGCTCCGCGACCGCCCGTGTGAGCTCCTCTCGGGAGTGGATGCCGAGCTTCTGGTAGACGTGCCGCAGGTGGTACTCGATCGTCTTCGGGCTGAGGAACAACGCAGCGGCGGTCTGTCGGGTCGTCTTGCCACCCGCGAGCTGGAGCGCGATCTGCAGCTCCTGGGGCGTCAGCTCATCGATCGTGCTCGGGTCTCGGCGCCGGAGCGTCTCGCCGGTCGCCGCGAGCTCGGCGCGGGCGCGGGCGGCCCACGGGCGGGCGTCGAGGTGCTCGAACATCTCCACTGCAGCGCGCAGCTGCTCACGGGCCAGGACTCGGCTGCGGGCCCGCCGCAGCCGCTCTCCGTACGCCAGTCGAGTGCGCGCCGCCTCAAACGCGTCGGGCGTCTGGGCGTGCCGGCCCAGCGCTCGGTCGAAGGTGGCGGCCAGATCGGCTTCGTCCGCCATCAGCCCCTGGCAGCGCAGCGCGCGGGCCAGCGACCACGGCTGCCCCTTTGCGTTCGCCGCTTCCGTGAACTCCGCCGCGATTCGCTCCGCCGCTTCGACGCGCCCGAGTCGGATGTAGGCATCCACGAGCTCCGCTCCGGGCGAGAGATCCACGTCGGTGATCGCGAGAGCGGCCAACAGCCGCAGTTGCGCCTCGAAGTGCTCCGCGGCCCCGTCCGCGCTGCCAAGACCGAGCTCGAGCTCGCCCAGTGCAGCTGTCGCCCAGATCTCATGGAGCCGTGTTCCGAGCCCTCGGCTGAGGCTCAGTGCCTCGTCCGCGCAAGCCCGGCACTCCTGCTCTCGCCCGCGTCGGGCCTGCAGCCAAGCGAGGCCTGCAGTCGCGAATGCCAGCCCGGTCTGCTGACCGCTCTCGCGCGCGCGGTCGATCGCCTCCCGGTATGTGGCCTCGGCGACAGCCCAGCGGTCGGTGGTGGCCTGATCGCGGGCGAGGAGGTTGAGCACGAATGGGAGCTCCCCCACCGCGGAGCGGGCACGGGCCGTCCTCAGCGCCTGTTCGAGCAGCGTGCGCCCGGCGCCGGTCTCGCGGAGGAAGATCGGCCCGAGCCCGAGCCACGGCAGGAGCTGGAGATCGTCACGCAGCTCGGCCGAGCCCTCGGCGAGCGCAACCGCTTCGCGGAGGGCCTCTGCGCCGGTCGCCGCATCGCCGCCGAGGGTCCGTGCCATCCCGACCGCGCTGGCGCACAGGAAGCGGGCGCGCACCGAGGGGTTGTCGGGCAGCCGCGCTCGGGCACGCTCGGCCACCGACAGCATCTCAACCGGGTCTCCCGCATAGAAGCAGGCGGTGGCGGCCTCGCAGAGCATCGCCACAGCGCGCTCTGGCTCGGCTCGCTCGGCGGCCGCGGTCAGGATCGCGTGGCCTTGCATCACCGGACCCCGGCGCGTGGCGATCTGGCCCGCCAGCCGATCGATCTCGACCAGCGTCCCGGCGTTGGTGGTCGCTGCGCGGGCCTCGGCCAGCATCGTGACGGCACGATCCGCGAGCCCGGCGAGCCACGCCGCTTCGGCGGCTTGCCACAGCAGCTTCGCGCGCCGCTCGGCGTCGGCCGCGAGCCGCCCGGCTCGCTCGAACGCGGCAGCCGCGGTGGCGTACGCACTGCGATCGCGACCACGGGCACCGGCCTGCTCGAGCGCCGCCGACGCGGAATCGTCCGCCCCGACCGCGGCGGCGGCGAGGTGCCATGCGCGCCGGTCGATGTCTCGATCGGGCAGCGCGGCGGCAAGCGCCCGGTGCGCTTCGCGTCGCCGGCTTGCCGGTGCGTCGGCATAGATGGCCGACCGGGCGAGCGGATGGCGGAACTCGACCGAGCCCGCTCGGAGCGTGACCAGTCCCGCATTCTCCGCGACCGCCAGTGCCGAGAGATCGACGTTGAGTGTGGCGGCTGCGCGATCGAGCATCGCCAGATCACCGCTGTCGCTGGTCGCCGCTAGCACCAGCGCACGCCGGGCCGTCTCGTCGAGCAGTTCAACTCGCCGCAGGAACGCGCCGGAGATCCTCGCGGACACGAGGACCGGGGCGCCCTCGGGAGCGAAGGCGAGCTCGTGTGCGTCCGATCCGAGCTCCAGCAGCGCGAGCGGGTTGCCGGCGGTCGCGCCATGCAGTCGCCTGATCGCCGCGGGCGTTAGCCCCCGCAGCAGGAGCGCAGCCTCGTCGCTGCTGAGTCCGCCGATCCGCAACGTCGGCAGGTCGGCGCCGTCGAGCAACGAGGGCTCGCCCTCCCGGACCGCAATCACGACAGCGATCGGGTCGGCCACCAGCCGGCGGAAGGCGAACAGCAGCGCCTCAGCGCTCGATCCGTCGAGCCACTGGGCATCGTCGAGGAGCACCGCCACGGGGCCCTGTTCGGCGTAGGCCGCGAGCAGGCTGAGCGTCGCAGCGCCAACCGCAAATCGCTCCTGCGCCAGGCCCGGGCGCAGCGCCAGAGCACTCTCGAGCGCCACGGTTTGCGGCGCTGGGATGCGCTCGAGCATGGCCAGCGCGGGGCGAAGCAGCTCCAGCAGCGACGCGAATGGAATCTGCGCCTCGGACTCGATCCCGCGCGCGCGCAGCACCTGCATCCCCGCGGCCTGCTCAGCGGCGTACTCGAGCAGCGCCGTCTTGCCGATTCCGGGCTCCCCGACCAATGCCAGCGTCCCGCTCGCGGCCGATCGCGCTCGCGACAGTGCAAGCTCGATCTCCTGTCGCTCCTGCTGACGACCGAGCAGCATCGCGCGATTCTATGCACCCGGTGCGCGCCCCGGCGAACGGGCCGAGCACTAGGTGCCCCCCGGATGCGAGGGCGGCCGCAGCAAACGTAGGCTCGCCGAAACCCACTCGAGGAGGACGTTGTGAGCACCATCGAGCAACCCGTCGAGGTCGACGGAGACAAGCTGATGCAGTTCGTGTTTCGCGCCGTGGACGAGGTCGGCGCGACCCTGAACGCAGCGCTGGTCGTGATGGGCGACAAGCTCGGCTTGTACCGGGCACTCGCCGGAACGGGCGGCCTGTCTCCCACACAATTGGCCGAGCGCACCGGCTCGGCCGAACGCTATGTCCGCGAATGGCTCAACGCCCAGGCAGCCGGCGGCTACGTCCAGTACGACCCCGACAGCGGCCGCTACATGCTGCCGCCGGAGCAGACGGTCGCACTCACCGATCCGGACAGTCCCGCGTACCTGCCCGGGTTCTTCCAGATCGCCCTGGGGTCGGTGCTCGACTCGCCCAAGATCGTGGATGCCGCCCGTAGCGGCGACGGACTCGGCTGGCACGAGCACGGTCACGACGTCCACGACGGATGTGAGCGCTTCTTCCGGCCGGGATACAACGCGCACCTGATCGCCGAATGGCTACCCGCGCTCGACGGCGTGGTGGACAAGCTCGAGCGCGGAGCTCGCGTCGCCGACGTCGGCTGTGGACATGGCGCCTCGACGATCCTGATGGCCCGGGCGTTCCCGAACTCGGCCCTGGACGGCTGGGATTACCACGACGGCTCGATCGAGACGGCGCGTCAGCGAGCGCAGGATGCGGGCGTGGCCGATCGCGCTCGTTTCCAAACCGCCTCCGCCACGGCGTACAGTGGCACCGACTACGACCTCGTGACAATGTTCGACTGCTTGCACGACATGGGCGACCCGGTGGGGGCTGCCCGCCACGTCCGCGGGACGCTCAAGCCCGACGGCACGTGGATGATCGTCGAGCCCAACGCCGGCGATCGGGTCGAGGACAACCTCAACCCCGTGGGCCGCGCGTTCTACGCGTTCTCGACGCTGCTGTGCACACCGGCATCGCTCTCGCAGGACGTGGGGCTCGCGCTGGGCGCCCAGGCCGGCGAGGCCAGGATCCGTGACGTGGTCGAGGCAGGCGGGTTCACTCGCTTCCGCCGCGTCGCCGAGACTCCGTTCAATCTGGTGTTCGAGGCGCGTCCGTGACGCCGACCGCCGGATCGTTGTCGGCGCCCGCGAGCAAGGCTGAGCTCGCGAGCGCCGTTCGGCGCGAGCAGACACGCGCGCGCTACCCCGATGCGGAGGGCTACGTGGTGCGGGACGGCGTGCGCATCTTCTGGGAGCGCTACGGCGACGGCGATCCGACCGTTCTGCTGCTGCCGACCTGGTCCGTCGTCCACTCGCGCTTCTGGAAGGCGCAGATTCCGTATCTGGCCCGTCACTGCCGGGTGGTCACATTCGACGGACGAGGAAACGGGCGCTCGGACCGGCCGGCCGGCGCCGAGGCGTACCGTACCGATGAGTTCGCCGCCGACGCGCTGGCGGTGATGGACGCGACCGGAACGGCCAGCGCGACCCTGGTTGGGGTTTCCTGCGGTGCGCTCTGGGCCACGATCCTCGCCGCCGAGCACGCAGAGCGAACCGAGGCGGTCATCTACGTCGCTCCCTCGGTGCCCCTCGCGCCCGATCATCCGGAGCGGAAGTTCCATGCCTTCGAGGAGCCGCTGGAGACTGAAGCGGGATGGGCGAAGTACAACAGCCACTACTGGTCAAAGGACTACCGCGGCTTCCTCGAGTTCTTCTTCGGGCAGGGCTTCAACGAGCCGCACTCGACCAAGCAGATCGAGGACTGCGTCGGCTGGGGACTCGACACGACTCCAGAGACACTCGCGGACACGACACGGGGCCTGATGATCGGCGGCCGCGCCCAATTCATCGACCGGTGCGCGCGAGTTCGCGCTCCGACGCTCGTCATCCACGGCGATCTCGACCTGATCCGGCCGCACGCGCAGGGCCAGGCGCTGGCCGAGGTGACGGGCGGCGAGCTGGTCACGCTCGAGGGCGCCGGGCATCTGCCGATCGCCAGAGATCCGGTGAAGCTGAACCTGCTGCTGCGAGAGGCAATTCACCCCGCTGGGCCGCCGCGCCGCTGGCGGCGTGCTCGTGCCCGAGGCCGGCGAGCCCTGTATCTGTCCTCACCGATCGGTCTCGGCCACGCGCGGCGGGATGTGGCGATCGCCGACGAGCTTCGCCGGCTGCAGCCTGATCTCGAGATCGATTGGCTGGCTCAGCATCCGGTCACCGCCGTGCTCGATGCGCGCGGGGAGCGCGTTCATCCGGCCAGTGCGCACCTGGCCAACGAGTCGGCGCACATGCAGTCGGAGTCCTCTGAGCACGAACTGCACTGCTTTGACGCGTTCCGGCGCATGGATGAGATCCTGCTCGCGAACTTCATGGTCTTCCATGACGTCGTGCGGGAGGAGCCGTACGACCTCTGGATCGGCGACGAGGCGTGGGAGCTCGACTACTACCTGCACGAGAACCCGGAGCTGAAGTCGGCCGCCTACGTGTGGCTGACCGACTTCGTCGGCTGGCTGCCGATGGGCGACGGCGGGGAGCACGAGGCAGCGCTGACCGCCGATTACAACGAGGAGATGCTCGAGCAGATCGCTCGCCACCCGCGCGTGCGCGACCGCGCGATCTTCGTCGGCGACCCGGAGGACATCGTCCCCGAGCGCTTCGGCCCCGGGCTGCCGTCGATCCGCCAATGGACCGAGCGGCACTTCAGCTTCGCCGGCTACGTCACGGGGTTCGACCCGGCGACGTTCGAGGACCGCCCAGCGCTGCGAGCCGAGCTCGGATATCACCCCGACGAGCAGGTATGCATCGTCTCGGTAGGGGGCTCGGGAGTGGGCGGCGACCTGCTCCGGCGCGTGATCGCCGGCTTCCCGGAGGCGAAACAACTCGTTCCGCAGCTGAGGATGATCGTCGTCGCCGGCCCCCGGATCGACCCTGCGGCGCTGCCGGCGGGAGAGGGGCTGGAGATCCGTCCCTATGTGCATGACCTGTACCGGCACCTGGCGGCCTGCGACATGGCGATCGTCCACGGCGGCCTGTCAACGGCGATGGAGCTGACCGCGAACCGGCGGCCGTTCCTCTACTTCCCACTGGGGCACCACTTCGAGCAGAACCTGCACGTGCACCACCGATTGGAGCGCTACCGCGCCGGGCGGCGGATGGACTTCGAGCACTCACCGCCCGAGGCGATCGCCGCGGCGATCGCGCAGGAGATCGGGCGCGACGTCGACTACCGCTCGGTCCCGATCCACGGAGCCGCCCGCGCGGCTGCCCTGATCGCCGAGGTGCTGTAGGCGTCGGTCGCGTTCACGCCGTCCCCCCGAAGAGGTGCCCGGGTGTGGACGGGTACAGCGGACTGTCGAGGATGAACAGCTCGGAGGCGACGTCGGGACTGGTGTTGTTACCGCTGATGAATGCGACGACCTTCTGGTCAGGCGCTCGATGGCGTTGGTGTAGCCGGTCTCCATCGCCTTCTGGAACAGGTGCCGCATGTGACTACGCCATCGCCGTCGGCTGGGTTCAGACGGCCGAGGGGCTCTGCGACGAGCTCCCCGACGAATACAAGACAAAACGCAGCGCCTGGCTGCGCGCCCTGACTGGTACGGAGCAGGGAGCTCGGGCGCTGGCCGGCGCACTGGTACTCGATCTGTGCCACATCGCGGCGCCGGAGAGCGTGACCAGCGCAGTGGCCAACGAGCTGGTCAGGGGGCTGCCGGCCCAAGGCTTCCAGATCGACGCCGACGAGCTGCTCCCGTGGCTGTACGGGACCGTGCGTAGGCCTGAGCGACGGGCCGGCCGGCGCCGGCTGCGACCGCGTTGCCGTCGGACGCCGGCGAGAAACGCTCGCCCCTCGGCCTAGACCTAGAGGTCGAGTCGTGAGGAACGGCCGGCCGAGATCAAATACGCTCTACAGCTCCGCGAACTCGATCACGACCTTGATGTCGTCCTCGCCGCGCTCGAGGGCCTCAGCGAATGCCTCCGGACCGACCCGGCGGGTCACGAGCTGCTCGAGCCAGGACCGGTCCGCTCTGGCGAGCGCCTGCGCGGCGCGATAGTAGTGGCGGCGGTTGGCGTTGACCGAGCCGAACAGGACCAGGTTCTTGAGCACGGCATCGCTGGCCAGCGAGGTCAGCCTGCCCTCGGGCGTGAACGGCGAGCCGACGCCGGTGAGGCACACGATCGCCCCGGGCGCCGCCGCCTCCGCGGCGTCCCGGATCACCGGCACAACCCCAGTGCATTCGACCACGATGTCGGGGCTCAGCCCGGTGTCGGACACGGTCCCGGTGTGGTAGATCGCGCCCAGCGCTTCGACCAGCTCCGGCTTGCGACCTGTGGTGACGCGGTCCAGCACATGGACGTCACCGCCGTATTGCACGCCGATCAGCGCGGCCAGCAGTCCGATCGGGCCCGCCCCGATGACCAGCACGGTCGTCGGATCCCAGAAGCTCCGCCTGCCGATCGAGCCGATGTGCTCCCAGGCCTTCGCGACGACGGTCGTGGGTTCGAGCAGGACTCCGAGCAGCCCCAGGCTCTTGTTCACCTTGACGGCGTATTCCGGCTCGATCCGCCAGCGATCGGCCATGAACCCGTCCACCTCCTTGATGCCCCGCTCGGTGTAGCCGCCGTTGGAGCACATGTCCCACTCCCCCACGGCGCAGTTCGGGCACGGCACCGGGTCCGGGCGACGGACGATCCCGACGATGTGGTCGCCGACGGCGAAGCCGCTGCGGCCGGGGTCGACAACGCGTCCGAGCGACTCGTGACCCAGGATCAGTCGTTCCTGTCCCGGCGGCGACCACCCGTAGCGCCCGTCGGCGATCTCGATATCCGTGCCGCACACCCCGACCGCCAGCGCTTCGACGACCACCGATCCGAGCTCGGCACCTTGCTCGGGAACCTCGTCGAGTCGCGCCGATCCGGACCTTCCGGGAATGACGGTGATGGCCCGCAATCGAGCCCTACCCGGGTTCGCCGCCGACGTTCACGCTCGTGCGCTGCGGAAGGTCGCGTGAGGATTGATCGTGGGCGCCGCGAGCATCGCGTCTCCCTTGCCTGCGGCCTCAGCCCCCAGCGCGGCCCCGTACCGGGCCGCCAGAACCGGGTCCCACGAGGCGCCGATGCTGACCGCGTTCGGGAACGAGGTGACCCTGGGGCTGCCCTCGCCGATTCCGTTCGGGCCGTCGACGAACGAGAGCGGCGGAATGCCCAGACGAGGAACGCCGGCCCTGCCGCTGCCCACCAGGGAGAGCTTCTCGGACGGCGTGATCCGGGCCAGCAGCGCGTCGGCTCGCTGAGACGCTGACTGGGCGCCGAGCGCCACGGGCGCGAGCACGCAGGACGCAGCGAACACGCCGGCGAGCGCTGACACGAACCTCAACCGATGCGCACCATGAGCGCCCTTCACGCGTCCACCGTACCCTGTCCGCCCCGACGAGGTCCGGCAAGCAGGCCGGCAGCTGGTGGGATTGGCGGGTAGGGCCAGTTCTGTCCGCCACGGCGTCGAGGCCCGACCGGAGGGCTGCCGGCTGCGGATCGAGCTCAGGGCCGTGGCTGCGGTCGAGCTCGCCGTCAGAGCCAGCTACGGCCCATTGATCGGACCGCTGGTTCGCAACCTCGCCCGGACCGCCGCCGGCCCCGCGTGAGCGGCGGGAGCGCCGAATCGAGCACGGAGCGCATCCTCAGTCCGAGTCGGTGGCGATCATGACGTCGGAGCAAGTCAGTACGCGTAGGCAGCGAGCAACCGCGGCGACACGGGCGTGGATTCCTGGATTCCTATCACGCGACCCGAAACAGGGATCGCCCGGAGGCGTTCCAGCTCAGTTCCGGCCCCCGGAACTGAGCTGGAACAGTTCACGGCCCGGCCTCACGCGAAGCTCGTCGGATCCCAGTGGTCCTGGGCCACGACGATCACTCCTGTGCGCTGATCCAGGACATGATGGCGCGGGAATGGGTGAGGACCGTGCCGTCGGGCAGCTTGAGCGCCGGCAGCTTGGTCGTCCCGGTCTCTGCACGCAGCTCATCACGCGAGCCTTTGCGCAGAAACGGGATCGGATTCCCGTGGCCGGCGATCACCTTGTCGTAGTCGATCGATGCGGCCCGGAGAGCTTCCTGAACTCGGCGGCACGGATGGACCCGCGGCCCACCGCCGTCGCCATGGCACACGAACAAGGTCGGGATCTCGGGCACAGTTGCGCTCCCAGGGCTCGCAGGGCTTGGTTCTGACGATCAGGCGGGAATAGCCTGACAGCCACGTCGGCGTCAGGCAGTGAGCACGGGCGCTCGCCCGGCCGAGGTCAGACCGGGTCTCTGGCGGTGAACGCGCCGCTCATCTGCCGATCGCGGCGCGAGCGTCTCGTCAGCGTGCGCAACGATCGCCGGACCGGCGCCTCGGGCCAGGCCAGGGTGCCGAAGAGGGCCAGCAGGAGCAGGTCACGGCCGACCACCGCCCATGACTCCAGCGGTTCGAGGTGCTTCAGCTGCGTGAAGTGCTCCGGGTACCAGATCTGGGTCATCGCCATGGCGCAGGCCAGCATCACCATGGCCGCCACTCCCCGCTTGCCGGGCAGCGTCGCCACGAGCGGCGCGAGCCAGATCAGGTACTGCGGTGAGAGCACGCGGTCGAAGATGATGAATGCGCACACCGCCGCCGTGGCCGCGGTGAGCAGACGATCCTTGGTGGCCGGCCCGGCGGTGTAGAACAGCCACACCGCCAGCAGCGAGACCAGCTGCAGCACGCTCATCACCGAGGCCAACTGCATCGCGGGATGACCGTCGATGTTGTCGGAGCTGTGCGTGAAGTAGATGACGACGTGGGTTCCGATCAGCCGATGCGCGGCGAGGAACAGCGAGGCGGCGAGGCTCTCTATCTGCGGCGGTCGGGATGCCTGGCCGTGGATGGCCCACCAGAGCCCACGCGGCGCGCCGATCAGGAACGGCAGGAAGCACGCCAGCACCACCGCGGCGAAGATGGCCAGGCAGGTGAGTGCCTGGCGCGAGCCTCGGTTCCGCCATACGTACACGGCCGCGATCGGAACGATCACGGCTGGGTAGGCCTTGGCCGCGGTGCCCAGGGCGAGCAGCACGAAGGCGCTGCGATCCCAGCCGAAGTAGATCGCTGCCAGCGCGGTGATCGAGAGCATCGCGGGGAACAGGTCGTACCGGGAGAGGAGCACCGGACCCAGCAGCAGCGGCGCGAGGGCGACCAGCGCGACCCCGGCGATCAGCCGGCGCGTGCCGACGCGCCGCGCGAGCAGGATCAGCGTCGAGCAGGCGGCGGCGAGCACGCCGCAGGCAGCCATCCCGATCCCGAAGATCTCCATGTAACCCGAGAAGTGACGGCCCGCGATCATCCTCGGGATCACGAACACCGGTATCGCCAGCGGCGGGTACTCGAGCTTGAAGCCGCTGTAGGGGAACAGGCCTCGGTCGAGGATGTCGTGGGCGTAGCGCGAGTACTCCTTCGTGTCCCACAGCTTGTCGAGCGCGAACCAGCCGTGGTGGATCAGGTACCACGAGCTCACGAAGCCGACGGCAGCGAAGGAGACCGCGATCAGGCCGCGCCGGCGCTCATGGGTTCTCAGGAAGCTCATCTGCGATC
>JADGPN010000067.1 GCA_017882465.1 Solirubrobacteraceae bacterium | reverse complement strand
CAGTGCGCCCGAGAGGACTCGAACCTCCACGGACCAATCAGTCCACAAGGCCCTCAACCTTGCGCGTCTACCAATTCCGCCACAGGCGCTTGGGGCGGCCAGTATAGCCGCGGGATGCCGGGTTGAGTCCGTCCTGAGGCCGCGCTACATTGACGAACACATGTTCGACTTAGGGCCCGCGGGCCAGACCGATCGAGGAGTGGACGGATGGACCTGACCAAGCGCCAGCAGGAGATCTTCGACTTCATCAAACGGTATTCGGCCAAATACGGGTATCCGCCCACGGTGCGCGACATCGGCAAGGCGGTGGGCCTGGCATCGTCGTCGACGGTGCACGCCCATCTGGCCAACCTGGAGCGGATCGGGCTGCTGCGGCGTGACCCGACGAAGCCGCGGGCGATCGAATTGCTCGACCGCGCGGCGGCCGGCGTGCGTGGCTTCGTGCGTCCGGGACTGCCGCTCGTGGGCCAGGTGGCGGCGGGCCAGCCGGTGCTGGCCGAGGAGAACATCGAGGACTACGTTCAGACTCCGGAGTGCGCGGGTGGCCGCGACGGCGAGTACCTGCTCCGTGTGCGCGGGGAGTCGATGAAGAACGTCGGCATCATGGATGGTGACCTGGTCGTCGTGCGACCGCAGGAGACCGCCAGCGACAGCGAGATCGTGGTCGCGCTGGTCGGTGAGGAGGCAACCGTGAAGCGCTTCTTCCAGGAGGAGGACCACGTTCGCCTGCAGCCGGAGAACGAGACGATGGAGCCGATCCGCACCCGTGACGTTCGCGTGCTCGGGAAGGTGGTCGGCCTGATGCGGAGTATCTCGTGAGCTCGGCGGGCTTTTCACTGGACCCGATCCTGTCGGGGGCCGAGTCGTGAGCACCTTGACCGCTGAGCGTCGTTCACGGTCACGTGGCGAAGCGGCGCCGCGCCACACGTGCGCGGTGGCGTCACCTTCGCTGCTGGATGGTACGGGCGGTGGGCCGACGCTGGACGAGCTTCTGTCCGGCGCCTGGGAGGAGCTCACCGCCCAAACCGTCACTCGCTGCCCGATGTGTCAGGGTGAGATGGCGCCGGAGTACGGCGCGCACTCCCGTCCGGTGGGCGGGCGCTGCCGCAGTTGCGGCACTACGCTTTCCTGAGCCGGGCCCGGGCGCTCGCGCGGTCGGGCACGCGCGGCTCGGCGCGGGCAGGGCGGCGCAGCCAGTCGGCCGTGGTCCGCGGGGTGCCGGCGCCGTGCGGCCCGCTCCGTGCGGCCCGCTGTCAGCCGCGCGCGTAGACCGCGAAGAAGTCGCGGTCGTCCACGGTTAGGTACCGCGACGGGGGACGGGTCATCGCCGCCAACAGGTTGGCCGGATCGACGGCGCCGGGCTCGCGATAGGTGATCAGGTTGGTCCAGTAGCTGTTGATGTCGAGCTCCATCGCGCGGACGGCGCCGGCGTGGATCAGAATCGCCGCAAGCGAGCCGACGGTCTGGTCGTTGGCGGCGGCATAGATCAGGTTGCCGTGCCGGTCGACGCCGACGCCCGAGCGCCAGACGCGGACCGCGTTGCCAAGCGTCGCGCCCCATTCGGGCCCGTCGCTGAGGTTCGGGTTCGGGCGTCCGTGATTGACGATCAAGGGCAGGTTCTGACGGGCGTAGGCGACGTCAGGAGGGACCTCGGGACCGCCGGTCCACGCTCGGACGTCGAGGCGGCCGTCGCGGTAGCGCAGGATGGTCGCCAGACCTGGCTTCAGCGGCGAGTAGGTGTGGCCGCCGAGGGCGAATCCGCCGCCCGAGTCGACCAGCTTGAAGCCGCTGTTGAACGTGGCCACCAGCCGGCTGCGGAGGTGCATGGGTACCTCCTCGGGGCCGCGCGGAAGGCTCACGGAGGGCTCCTGCGCCCCCGGATAGAGCCAGGTGCTCGTGAGCGTGTGGTCGACCCAGGCCACGCCGGCGACCAGGCGAGGGTAGTTTGGGTCGGGGCGGAAGCTCGTAACCAGGATCGGAGGATGGGCGAGCGCGGGGGCGAAGGTGGCGCGCCACACGCCCTCCCCGGGCAGGGCTGGAACGATCACAGGAGCGACGTTGTGGGGGCGGTAGTGGATCCGCGCCGCTCGTGAGCGGCGCAGCGCCTCGGCGCTGAGCGCGTTTGGCTGGCCCGGCAGCGCCTTGAGGCCTGGGCCGCCGGTCGACGGGGCGGTCAGCGAGTAGTAGATCGACTCGACTCTGTTCACCAATCCTCGGGCGCCGTTGTCGCGCAGCCATTCGACCGTCCGGATCGAAAGGGTCGAGTTGGAGGGCATCGTCATCGTGTGAAGCCACGACACGAAGGCCGGGAAGAGACAAATCAGGGCGGCCATGAGCGCGACACGGCGAATGCGCCGCGCCCGGCTCGGAGGCCCTCCGCCGTTGTTCTGGTTGCCACGCCGTGGGGAAGGTGGTCCGGAGGGACCGTCGAAGGTCCTATGCTCAGGAGCAGAAAGTGCGATGGACAGGGAGTCTGTCACCAGAACTGTAATTTAGGCTGAAGCAGTTCCTGAGAAGCCTCACAGCTGATTCTCACCATGCCTTCAGGAAACCGAACTACCTTGCCGCCGATGCCACCTGCTCATGCAGGCGATGACCGCTGGCTAGGGGAGCCGGCGAGCGAGCCGTTCGTCCCCGGCGCCGCCGCTCGTCGTACTCGCTCACCGCTGCACGCGCTGATCTCCGTCACGCGGCCCCGCCAATGGGTCAAGAACACGCTCGTGATCGCCGCGCCGGGCGCGGCCGGCGTACTGACGCGCGACGACGTCCCGCAGCGTGTGGCAATCGCCTTCGTCGCCTTCTGCCTGCTCTCCGCCGGCACCTACGTGATCAACGATGTGCGGGACCGCCACGAGGATCGCCTCCATCCGCGCAAGCGCTTCCGGCCCGTCGCGGCCGGCGAGATCGATCCGAGGGCGGGCGTCGTGTACGGCCTAACGCTGATGCTGGCCGGCCTCGGCCTGTGTCTAACGGTGCGACCGCTGCTGGTGGCGGTCGGCGCCGGATACCTCGCGTCCACGTTCAGCTACACCCTTCTGTGGCGGCGAATCGCGGTCCTGGACGTGATCGCGATCGCCTGCGGCTTCGTGCTGCGCGCGGTCGCCGGCGGTGTCGCAGCGCCGGTCACGCTTTCGCGCTGGTTCATGCTGGTGGTGACCTTCGCGGCCGTGTTCATCGCTGCGGGCAAGCGCCAGTCGGAGCTCCGGCGCGGCGGGGACGGCTCGCAGGCGACTCGCCGGGTGCTGGGGGTCTACACCGCCGGCCGACTGCGGGTCATGCTCCTGGGCAGCGCGATCGGCGCATTCATCGCCTACTGCATATGGGCGATTCAGGTTCCCGACGTGCACGGCATCCCCTGGCGGCCGCTCACCATCATTCCGTTCGCGGCCTGCCTGGTGCGCTACGGCCTGGTCCTGCGGGCGGGCGGAGGCGAAGCTCCGGAGGAGCTGCTGCTCCGGGATCGCTGGCTGCAGCTCTTCGGCGGTGCCTGGGTCGTGCTGTTCGTGCTCGCCGTCCATGCCTACGCGTGACGCGCGGGCGCCCGGGGCGCCGAGAGCCCGGACACGGCCTGCCCCCGGTGCGGGCGAGCAGATTCCAAAGGCTCGCCGCGCGAAGCTGAGCGGCTGGGGTGGAGCGCTCGAAGCCGAGGCGCTGGTCCTCAGCCCGACGGACATCGACGAGGCGCGCGCCGCGCTCGGCGCCGCCCAGCATGCCGCCCCCGGTACGCGCACGGGCCTGATCGCCCGCGGCATGGGCAGGAGCTACGGCGACGCGGCCCAGCTGTCGGGAGGACACGTGATCGACGTCACCGGGCTGCGCGGCTTCGACCTCGATCCCGCCGCCGGCACGGTGACCGCGCAGGCCGGCGCGACGCTTGGAGAGCTGCTCGCTGTTCTGGTCCCGGCCGGCTGGATGCTGCCGGTGGTCCCTGGCACTCAGCATGTGAGCGTGGGTGGCGCGATCGCGAGCGACATCCACGGCAAGAACCACTCGACGGACGGCAGCTTTGGCAGGCACGTCGAAGCGCTGGGATTGCTGACGGCGGCCGGAGAGGTTCTCGAGCTCGGGCCCGGCTCCGCCGGCGACCTGTTCTCCGCCACGCTCGGAGGCATGGGGCTGACCGGGCTGATCCTGTGGGCGCGGATCAGCCTCAAGCCGGTTGCGGGCGCGATGATGGCCGTCGACAGCGACCGAGTGGAGCACGTCGACGATGCGCTGGCCGTGCTGGCAGCACCCGACGGGGGCACGCACCGGGTGGCCTGGCTCGACCTGGTGGCCTCGAAGACCGGGCGGGGCATCGTGACCCGCGCGGAGCATGCCGCCGAACCTGCTCGGCCTGGGACCGATCGTGGCGATCACGTGAGCTCGGCGAGCGACGGCGCGACCGTGGCCACCAAGCTGACGGTCCCGAAGCGCTGGCCGGCCGGCCTGCTGCGGAGCAGCACGATCGGTCCGTTCAACGAGCTTCGCTATCGCAGCGTCCCGGGGCAGGAGCGAGGCAAGCTCGAGACGATCGGCAAGCATCTGTTCCCCCTCGACGCGCTCAACGCGTGGCCCCGGCTGTACGGGCCCCGTGGCTTCACGCAGTACCAGCTCGTGGTCCCCTACGGCAGCGAGAGCGTGCTCCACAACGTTATCGGCGGCCTGCGACGCAGACGGGTCCCGTGCTACCTGTGCGTGCTCAAGGACATGGGTCCGGCCAGCGTGGCGCCGCTGTCATTCCCGATCTCGGGTTGGACGATGACGCTCGACATCCCGTGGGCCGCGGACGGCATTCGCCCGCTGCTCGATGAGTTCGATGTGCTGGTCGCCGAGGCGGGCGGTCGCGTGTATCTCTCCAAGGACGCGCGCATGAGCCCGGAGGCGCTGAGGGCCATGTACCCGGAGCTCGGCCGCTGGCAGGCGGCCCGCGAGCAGGCCGACCCCGAGCGGCTGTGGCGCTCGGATCTCGCGCTCAGAACGGCCCTGGTCGAGAGCACGGGCCGATGAGCGCAACCGGCGCCAAGCGGGTTCTGCTGGTCGGCGGCAGCTCCGACATCGCGGTCGCCATCGGGCGGCGCCTGGCGGCCGACGGGCCGGTGCGCCCCTACCTGCTCGGACGGGCGACCGAGCGGCTGGACCAGGCGGCCGCCGAGCTCGAGCAAGCCGGTTGCCTGCCGGCATCGGTCGACGTGGTCGATGCGGGCGATCTGTCCGCACACGCGGCCGTGATCGCGAAGGCGTTCGAGAGCTCGGGCGGATTCGACGTCGTGGTGATCGCCGTCGGCATCCTGGGCGGCCAGGAGGGCCTCGATTCCGACCCCGAGGTCGCGGCTGAGGTGATGCAGGTGAACTTCCTCGGCGCCGGCTCGCTGCTGATGCACTGCATGCGTGCACTCCGAGCGCAGCGCACGGGAACGCTCGTCGTGCTCTCGAGCGTCGCCGCCGAGCGCCCGCGCCGGAGCAATCCGATCTACGGCGCAGCCAAGGCCGGACTCGATGCCCTCGCTCAGGGTCTCGCCGATGCCAGCTCCGACAGCGGCACTCGCGTGCTCGTCGTCCGTCCCGGTTTCGTGACCACGAAGATGACGGCCGGCCTCCCGGCCGCGCCGATGGCCACCACGTCCGAAGCCGTCGCCGACGCGACCGTGCTGGCGCTCGACGGCAAGGCGCACACGATCTGGGTCCCCGGCCGGCTGCGATATGTGTTCGCCGTGCTGCGCCATCTGCCCCGTCCCCTGTTCAGGCGCCTGTCGCTATGAACCAGCGCGCGCAGCTGATCGATCTGCTGCTCGCCATGGCGGTGGCCGTGGTGGCGCTGTTGCTGCTGCCGGGTCTCGGGGTGGTCGCCGTGGTCGGGATCTTCGTGGTGATCGTGTGCCTGCTCAGCTTCGGCATCGAGCGCCTGCGCCACCGTCGCGGACGCGTGCACAGGGCCAGGGCCGGCGGCCGCGGCCGCGGTCCTCGCCCGGGGGGGTATGCTTGAGCCGCAGGCTGAGCAGTCGCGGAGGTGATTCGACCTTCGAGGAAAGTCCGGACATCAAAGGGCGAGGTGGTCGGTAACGCCGACCCGGGGAAACCCGCGGGAAAGTGCCACAGAAATAACACCGCCTAAGCCTGGTGCCGCTGCAGCGCAGCAGGCCGGTAAGGGTGAAATGGTGCGGTAAGAGCGCACCGGCGTCGCGGTAACGCGGCGGCCAGGCAAACCCCACCTGATGCTAGGCCAAGCAGGACCGTTCGTAGGCTGCCCGCCAAGGTCCGGGTAGGCCGCAGAGATGGATGACTGCTCTCGACAAGATCCGGCTTATAGGTCTGCTAAGGAAGAGCCCCGCAACGCGGGGCTCTTCTATGTGTTCGTGCCGTTGAAGGCCTTGTCACGCTAGCTAGTGCGAATCCCCGCCCTGCGGGATCAAGGCGCCCAGGAAACGTAGAGAGAGTGAGTGCCTTGCGCCGAATCCTTACGGCGGCGATTGCCGCTGCGTCCGTGTGCGTGCTTGCGCCGGCCGCTGCCTCGGCAGCGCCTTCCGCGCCGGTCGCTTCGACTGCCGATTTCGCCGGCACCGCGATGGACATCATCCCGTCGGGGCAGTACGGATCGGTGCCGCCGCCGGCCGGTGCCCTGACGCAGGCTCAGATGTACAACGCGCTGACGCCGATGTTCAACCACGTCACGGACGCCCAGCTGCCCCAGTTCTTCAAGCCGGAGCCGATCAATTCGGCCACCCCGGGCCCGGTCAGGACCGAGAAGGTTCCCCGTCCGGGAGTGACGATCGTGCGCGACACCTATGACGTCCCCCACATCACCGGGGTCACCCGTGACGATGTGACCTGGGGCGCCGGCTGGGTGATCGCCGAGGACCGTGGCCTCCTGCTGCAGCAGGCCAGGTACAACTCCTACGTTGCCGCGATCGATGCTCCGGGGCTGAACGCGGTCAACCTGATCTCCAACCTGCAGAGCTTCAAGCCAAGCGCGCAGACCGTGCACGAGGTGTCGCAGCAGACCGCGGCGCTCCAAGCTGCCGGCGCCAACGGCCGCGGGGTTCTGCACGACATCGACCTCTACCTGCAGGGGATCAACGCCTACCTCTCGAGCCACGGCTCCACGTCGCCTCCGTTCACGCGCACCGACATCTACGCGGTCAACGCGCTCAAGGACCAGTTCGTCGGCGAGGGCGGTGGTGACGAGGCGGTGCGCTCCGAGTTCCTCTCGTCGCTTCGGCGGCGCCTCGGTGCCCGCCGCGGCCTGGCCGTGTTCAACGACCTGCGCGAGGGCAACGATCCGGCGGCGCCGGCTAGCGTGCCCGGGCATGTGCAGCTGCAACCGCCTCCGGAGAGCACGGCCGGGAACGTGCTGCTCGATCCGGGCAGCCTGTCGCAGACCGCGAACCGGGACCTGGCGGCGTCCCATGACGGCAGCGTCCACGCGAGCAATGCGCTGCTGGTCTCCGGCAAGCGCTCGGCCAACGGACATCCGATCATGGTCGCCGGGCCGCAGATCGGCTACTACTATCCCGGCTTCACACTCGAGATGGACCTGCACGGCCCGGGCGTCAACCAGCGCGGGGTCACATCACTCCCGTTCCCGAGCTACATCTTCATCGGGCGCAGCCAGGATGCCGGCTGGTCGCTGACCTCAGCAGGACTCGATCAGATCGACACCTACGTCGAGACGCTGTGCGGCAACAGCCGGATCAAGTACCTCTACAACGGCCGCTGCCGTCCGATGCAGTTCTTCGATGCAGGCTCGCTGAACGGCAAGGAGGTCACCTACTACAAGACGGTGCACGGACCGGTGTTCGGTTACGCGCGGGTGCACGGCCGGCCGGTGGCGATCTCCCGCAAGCGCTCGAGCTACGGCAAGGACTCGCTCGACCTGCTGTTCTACCGCAAGCTCGCCGACGGTCAAGTGCACAACGTGCACCAGTTCTTCCAGGCCGCGAACCTGACGCCGCAGACGTTCAACTCGTTGTACATGGACGACAAGGACATCGGCGTGTTCACCAGCGGTCTGGTCCCGGTCCGTCCCGCCAACGTCGATCCGGGCCTCCCGATCGACGGCCGCGGCAAGGAGGAATGGCACGGGCATGTCTCGGCCAAGAACCACCCGCAGGGCATCAACCCGCCCAACGGTGAGATCGTCAACTGGAACAACCGGGTGCAGCTCGGCTACCAGGCTCCCGACAACAACTGGTCGCTGGGGCCGATGCAGAGGGTCCAGCTGCTGCTGCAGAACCTCGGCAACCGCGGTCACCTGACGCCCGCGAACCTGGTCGCGGCGATGAACGCCGCCGCGACCCAGGACGTGCGGACGATGACGATCGAGCCGGTGCTGTCGGCTGTCCTGCATACCGGCAAGGCGCCGAACGCCCGCGATGCGCAGATGCTCGCGCTGCTCGACGCCTGGCACAGCCACGGCGGTAGTCGTCTGGACCGGACCGATCCGACCGGCATCGGCAAGATCACCGATCCCGGCGCCGCGATCATGGACACGTCGTGGCCGCTGCTGGCCAACGCCTGGGCGTCGTCGGTGCTCGGCCCGTCGCTGACGGCGCAGCTCTCGACGTTCGTGAGCCAGTACGACCTCCCGCCGAAGGGACAGGAATACGGGTGGCACATCTGGATGGGCAAGGACCTGCAGACGGTCCTGGGCCGCAATGTCCTGGGCAAGTTCACGATCCGCTACTGCGGGAGCGGCAGCCTCATGCGCTGCCGTGCGCAGCTGTGGTCCGCGATCGACAGGACGGGGAACCTGCTTGCCGCGCAGCAGGGCCCGAACCCGGCGGCGTGGCGCTCAGACGCCACGCGCGAGCGCATCTCGTTCGTCCCCGGCCTGCTGGCGCCGTTCACGATGCGCTACACCAACCGCCCGAGCGGGATCCAGCAGGTGCTGAGCTTCACCGGGCACGCGCCCGGGGACACCGGCCGCTGAGCCGACCATGGCCACCCGCCGCCGCGTCCTTTGGGGCGCGGCGCCGGGCGGCCCTCGCTCTCCTCGCTCTCTGGGTCAGAACGCGCCGTGCCGGCCCTCGCCGGCGCGGAAGCGCTCGAGGCCCCGCTGGACGTCGTGCAGCGAGCGCAGCCCGTGCTGGTACTCGTTGGCCAGCGCCGCGGTCTCATCCAGGCCGTCCTGCTCGAGCAGCGACAGGCGATCCTCGCGCAGGCACGTCTGCGGGAAACGGGCCAGCTGGCGGGCCAGCGCCTCGGCGGCGCCGCGCGACTCACCGGTCGGCACGACACGGTTGACGAGCCCCATGGCCAGTGCCTCGCCGGCCCCCACCGGCCTGCCGGTCAGGATCAGGTCCATCGCTCGGCTGCGGCCGATCAGGCGCGGGAGGCGAACGGTGCCACCGTCGATCAGCGGCGCTCCCCAGCGGCGGCAGAAGACCCCGAGGACGGCGTCCTCCTCGGCCACCCGAACGTCGCACCAGGTCGCGAGCTCGAGGCCGCCGGCGACTGCGTGACCGGCGATCGCGGCGATCACGGGCTTGGAGAGGCGCATCCGAGTGGGGCCCATCGGCCCGTTCCCGTCAGCGGCGACGCGGTTGCCGCACTCGCTCCCGGCCGCCTTCAGGTCCGCGCCGGCGCAGAACACCCCGCCCTCGCCATGGAGGACGGCGACGGCAGCCCCGGGATCCTCGTCGAAGCCTCGAAAAGCCGCCGCCAGCGCTGCCGCGGTGGGCCCATCAACCGCATTGCGGGCCTGCGGGCGGTGCAGCAGCACCGTCGTCACCGGCCCGCTGCGCTCGACTCGGACGGCCTCGCTCATGTCGCCCCCACCGCCCGCCGGACGAACGTCCTCAGCGCCTCGAGCGTCTCTGGGACCGGGGGACGCGAGCCCGAGACGGGGGACAAGGGGCCGACCAGTGCCTCGCCGCAACCGCCGACGAGTGCAGCGGCGGTCAGCTCGGCGTTCTGCTCCGGGATCTCGCCCGCGTCGATGCCCAGGCGGATGCCGTGGGCCACGAGCTCGCTGTAGCGGCGGCGGTAGGCAAGGCGCTCGGCGTCCACGAGCGGATCGACCGGTTCGGCGATCAGCGCCCAGGCCAGCCTGGGATTGCGCAGCGCCCGCTCGGCGAAGGTCGAGACCACCGTGGCGATGCGCTCGACGGCGCTGGCCGACGGCGGCAGCGTTGCCGCGGCCGCTTGCCCGGCTCGGACCTCGCCGTCGCAGACCGAGCGGAACAGCTCCACGAACAGCTCTTGCTTAGAGGCGAAGTGACGGTACATCGTTCCCGCCGCGACGCCGGCGCGCTGGGAGATGGCGACCACCGAGGCAGCGCCGTATCCATCCTCCTCGATCAGCTCCTGCGCCGAGTGCAGCAAGCGGTCGCGCGTGCTGGTAACGAGCGCGTTCATGCTCAGCCCTTGAAGGTCGAGGGGCCGGGATCGCCGAACGGCTCGTCGCGCTCGCGGACCGCCTGACGGAACCCGGCCGTCGCCGCCCGCTGCTGGAACGCGTGGCCCTCTCTGGTGTGACGGGTGATGCCGTCGAACACGGTCCCGAGCAGCTGCGTGGCATGTAGACCCTGCGAGTACAGGGACTGGTTCACCAGCAGCTTCATCATCTGCAGCTGGTTGACCGGCATCCGCGCGATTCGGTCGACGGCGACGCAGAAGCCGTGCACCTTGCACACGACCGGCTTGCCGCAGTGAAACAGCGACATGAAGGCGCGGACGTTGCGGCTCATCATCGCGTAGTCGACCATTGGGTCCCAGGTCTCGCGGGGGTCGTGGTTGGCCGCCATCACCGACGGGTCGAGCGGAGATCCGGGCGGCGGAGCGACCGTCTCCTCGCCCATCAGGCCCTGCCCCTGGGCGCTCTCGACCAGGTCGTATCCGCCGCAGAAGCCCTTGCCGTTGCTCTGCAGCAGGATCACACGGACCTCCGGATCGAGGTCCGCCCGCTCGACACACTGCTCGAGCTCGGTCACCAGCCGGCGCGTGATCCCATTGCCGCGTTCGGGGCGGTTGAGGGTGATCCGGGCCACGCGTTCCCCGGGCTCGTAGGTGAGCGCCTGCAGATCGCTCATGCCGGGATGACGCTCATCAGGAGACGTCACTCATGAGTGAAGGTTGCTCATGCCGGGAGCGCGCGTTCGATGATCGCCGCGGCATCGACCCCAGCCGGGAGCGTGCCGTAGGCGCGGCCGCCGCCGCCGAGGCGCGCCGCGCAGAATGCGTCGGCCACGGCGCTGGGCGCATGGCGCACCAACAAGGACGCCTGCAGCGCCACGCCGAGATCCTCGACCATCCGCCGGGCTCCGAACTGGCCGTGGTAGAGCCGCGCCTCGGGGCTGCGGCCGTCGTCGGCGAACAACGATTCCGCATCGGCCCTGACCCGTGCCAGGTGGGCGTCGAGGCGCTGGTCGCCGCCGGAGGCCAGCTCGCACTCGGCCAGGAACGCCGGTAGGCCCTGCGGCTCCTTGGCCATCGCCCGGAGCACGTCGAGCGCCGACACATTCCCCGAGCCCTCCCAGATCGAGGCCAGCGGCGCGTCCCGGTAGAGCAGCGGCATGCCCGAGTCCTCCACGTAGCCATTGCCGCCCAGACATTCGAGTGCCTCGCCGACCTGGCCCGCGGCACGTTTGCAGACCCAGTACTTCATCACCGCGGTGGCGAAGCGCCGCAGCGGCGCCCCGGAGTCGTCGTAGGCGCGCGCGACTCGCATCGCCGCGACGGTGGCCGCCTCCGACTCGAGCGCGAGGTCGGCGAGCACGTTGCGCATCGCCGGCTGATCGGAGAGCAGGGCGCCGAACGCGCTGCGATGCCGAGTGTGATGGATCGCCTCGACGACCGCTCGGCGCATCGCGGTCGCGGATCCGAGCAGGCAGTCAACGCGGGTGTGGTTGACCATCCTGATGATCGCCGGGACGCCGCGGCCCTCCTCGCCCACGAGGCGGCCGTGGATGCCGCGGAACTCGACCTCCGAAGAGGCCAGCGAGCGCGTCCCGAGCTTGTCCTTGAGCCGCTGGAACTCCATTGCGGGACCTCGTTCGACGAAGAAGCACGAGAGGCCGCCGGGAGCCCGGGCCAGGACCAGGAACACGTCGCACGGGGGGTAGGAGCAGAACCACTTGTGGCCGTGCAGCTCATAGACGGCGTCCCCGACCGGGTCGGCGCGGGTGATGTTGGCCCGCACGTCCGAGCCTCCCTGGCGCTCGGTCATCGCCATGCCCGCGAGCGCACCGCGCTCGTAGTCGGGTCGGGTCAGGCGTGGTTCCCACTCGGCGGCGATCGCCGGAGCGGAGTCACGCAGCGCCGGGACGACCGCGTGGGTCATCGACACCGGGCACATCACTCCGCCGTTGGCGTTGGACCACAGCATGAACAGGGCGGCGCGGACGACATGGGCCCCCGCCCGCTGCTCTCGCCACGGAAGCGAGTGGATCTCGCGCTCGACCGCGCCGCGCAGCAGGACGTGCCAGGACGGGTCGAGCTCCACCTCGTCGATCCGGTTGCCGTACCTGTCGTGGGTATGCAGCACCGGCTCGTTGCGCTCCGCGCGCCGGGAATGCTCGAGCGTGGCGACTGTGCCCGCGGCGGCCCCGGCCTCGCCGGCCCGATCGACGCCCCATTGGCCGCCCTCCCGCTCCAGCGCCTCACGGAGCGCCAAGTCGACCTCGAACAGATTGATCGGCTCCAGAGGCGGGGCCTGGTTGAGGACCTCGCGCGCCGGATTGGCCTGATCGACGGTTGCCATCACTGTCCTCCAACACGCGTGTGTGAATGCAGATTCACTCAGCTTAGTGAACCGGGATTCACGGCGCAAGCGGACCCGGGCGCTTGACGGCAGCGGGTAGCGCAAGGGGATCCGGCGCGCTACGGCAGCGGTCCCCCGGCGAGGGCCACGATCACGCCGACGGCAGCGGCGAGCAGCAGGGTGGGCACGATGGCGGCACGCGCCCCCAGGAGCGCGACGGCGGACACTCCCAGGAGGACGAACTGCCACGTCTCCTGCAGTGCGCCGGCGAGCGGAATCGCGGCGCCGAGGATCGCGCCGATCGCGGCCGGCCCCGATCCGTCGAGAAAGGCTCGGGCGCGGACGTCGGAGCGCAGCCGCTCGAAGCGCCCAGCGCCGAGCAGGACGAAGGTGAACGAGGGAGCGAACGCGATGACCGCCGCGAGCACACCGCCGGCGAGGCCATGGGCGGCGTAGCCGACCGCGGCGACCGTGGCCACGACCGGACCGGGGGTGACCTGGCCCAGTGCGACCGCGTTCAGGAACTGCGACGCGGTCATCCAGTGGTAGACGTGCACAGCGTCGCCCTGCATCAGGGGGACGATCACAAAGCCCCCGCCATAGGACAGGGCCCCGACCTTCAACGCGACCCAGGCCAACGCGCCGACGCCGCCGGTGGTGAGCACCGCGAGCAGGGGCAGCGCGAGCGGGCCGGCGTGGAGCCGCAGCGTGTCCGTGCGCGTGCGGAGCCCGAGCTCGACCAGCCCGCACGCGATCAGGACGAGGACGAGAAACGGCCCCACGAGCGCTGCTGAGGCGCTGCCGACCAGCGCGTAGATCACCCATCGCGCGCGCCGATCGCGAGCGCTGCCGACCCGTTTCCAGCTCGGGCCGAGCAGCCCCCGGCCGGCCTGCAGGGCGACCGCCGCGACCGCGGCGCCCGCGCCGGCGCCCGCGCCGACGATCCAGTTGGGTGGCGACTCGGCCAGGAACAGCAACGAGAGCGCGAGGATCAGCGCCACGCCGGGAACGATGAATCCCAGGCCGCCGACGATCGCTCCCATCGGTCCGGCAACTCGGTTGGCGCAGAAGATCGCCAGCTGGGTCGAGGCAGGTCCGGGCAGCAGGTTGGTGGCGGCGATCGCATCCTCGAGCTCGTGCGCGGCCAGCCACCCGCGGCGCTCGACCACGAGCTGCCGGAGCAGGGCGATGTGGGCCGGCGGGCCTCCGAAGCCTGTCAACCCGATCCGCGTCCACTCGATCGCGACCGTACGCAACGAGGCCCGACAGGCGCCGCCGGGCACGGTGCTCACCGGTCCGGGTGCGAGGCGCCCACGCGCTCAGCCCGGCTGTGGCGGCTCGATCTCTCGCTTGAGGATCTTGCCGGTCGGCCCCTTGGGAAGCTCGTCGACGAACCAGACCTCACGCGGATACTTGTAGGCCGCAACCTGGTCCTTGACGAATTCGCGCAGCTCCTCGGCGCTCGCTTCCGCGCCCTCCTTGAGCGACACGGCGGCGCCGACCTCCTCGCCGAGGTTGTCGTCCGGCACTCCGACCACCGCTGCCTCGCGCACGGCGGGGTGCTCGTACAGGACCTCTTCGATCTCGCGCGGATACACGTTGTAGCCGCCGCGGATGATCATGTCCTTCTTGCGGTCGACGATGAAGAAGTAGCCGTCCTCGTCGACCTCGGCCATGTCGCCGCTGTGGAACCAGCCGTCCCTGATCGTCTCCTCCGTCGCCTCGGGGCGGTTCCAGTAGCCCTTCATCACGTTGTGGCCCTTGATCACGATCTCGCCGACCTCTCCCTGTGGCGCCTCATGTCCGTCCTCGTCGACCACCTTCATCTCCACGCCGTCGATCGGGGTTCCGATCGAGCCCGGCTTGCGCTCGCGACCGGGATGGTTGAAGGACGCCACCGGCGAGGTCTCCGAGAGGCCGTAGCCCTCGAGCACCTTGCAGTGGAAGGCATCCTCGAAGCCGCGCATCAGCTCGACGGGCATCGCTGAGCCGCCGGAGGCGCACACCTCGAGGCTCGAGGTGTCGAACCTCTCGCGATCCGCGCAGTGCAGCATCGCGCCATACATCGTCGGCACTCCCTCGAACACGGTCACCTGGTCGCGCTGGATGATCTCGAGCGCCTTCGCGGGGTCGAAGCGCGGGATCAGCGTCAGCGTACCGCCACCTCCGATGGTGGCGTTCATCGCGCATGTCTGGCCGAAGGAATGGAACAGCGGCAGCGCCCCGAGGGTCACCGCATCTGGCCCGAGGTCGAAGAGCCTGCGCGAGACCTCGCAGTTGCGGGCGAGGTTCGCGTGGGTCAGCTCGGCCCCCTTGGGAGTCCCGGTGGTGCCCGAGGTGTAGAGGACGACGGCGGTCTCGGAGTCCTCGACGTCAGCCACCTCGCGCGCAGGCTCGGCGTCCTGGAGCAGCTTCTCGAACTCGCCGGGGGCGACCAGGAGGCACTGCGCTCCGGTCTCCTCGGCGCCCGCCTGGGCGTCCGGGGCGAGGTCATGCCACGCGAACAGAAACCTGGCGCCCGGGTCGCGCAGGTAGAAGGCGACCTCGCGATGCTTGAGCAGGACGTTCATCGGCACCACGATGCCGCCGGCCCGGAGCACGCCGTAGTAGCAGACCGCGAAGTAGGGGACATTGGGGAGCATGATCCCCACCCGGTCTCCAGGGGAGAAGCCCTGGCTGCGCAGCAGGCCCGCGAGCCTGGCCGACGCCTCGTCGAGCAGCGCGTAGGTGACCTCGAGGTCGTCCAGCTTGAGGGCCACGTGATCGGGCACGCTTGCAGCCGACTCGGTGAGGATGGTCGCCAGGTTCATGGGTCGCGCGTACCCTATACCCCGCGAGGCGAAGCGCGCGACTCAGCTTCCGGTGAAGTGCGGCGGGCGCTTCTGCACGAACGACAGCACGCCCTCCGCGAAGTCGGCCGACTCGGCCCGTTCCTGCTGCAGCACAGCCTCGAGGTCGAGCATCTCGTCGAAGCGCGAATAGGCCTGCTCGTTGATCGTGCGCTTGATGCTCGCATAGGAGCCAGGAGGGCCGGCGGCCAGACGCTCCGCGAGCGCCCTGACCTGGGAACCAAGCTCGGCGTCGGGCACGACGCGGTTGACGAGTCCCCACTGGAGCGCGGTCTCAGCGGGGATGCGCTCGCCGAGATACGCGATCTCGAAGGCCCGGGCATGGCCCACCCGGGCCGGCAGCGTTGCCGACGCCCCGCCGTCGAGGCCGAGGCCGATGTTGACGAACGCGAGCAGGAAATAGGCCGACTCCGCGGCCACGATCAGATCCGCGGCCAGCGCCAGCGAGCAGCCGATGCCGACCGCCGGGCCGTTGACGGCCGCGATCACCGGCTTCGTGACCGTGCGCACCATCAGCAGCAGCGGGTTGTAGGTCGTGCGCAGCCGGGTCAGCACATCGGGGGAGCCGTTGGCGCCGAATTCCGATCCGGCCTTGAGGTCGGCACCCGACGAGAAGGCGCGGCCCTCCCCGGTCAGCACGATGGCCCGCACGGCAGCGTCCTCGGCGGCGCGATCGAGCGCCGAGAGCATGTCCTCGCCGAGCTGGCGGGTCCACGCGTTGAGCGCCTCGGGTCGGTTGAGCGTGACGCGCGCAACAGCGCCGTCGATGTCCAGCTTCACGGTCTCGAGGTCGAGGACGGTCATCGTGGTCTCCCTTGTTGGCATCCGGACACTAGCGCTCACCGGCGCCACGTGGTGGCGCTGCGCGGCGGGTTCGGCCAAGATGTGGGAACTCAATGGACCTGCTTCCGAAGGCGATCACGAGACCCGCCGTGCGTATTGGCGCCGCGGCCCAGAACGCCCTCGAGGTGGCCCGCTTCGGCGGCCTGGCCACCGATGAGGAGCCGTCGCCCTACGTGGTCGAGAGCGAGCACCGCGTTTACCGGCTGCGTCACTACCACCCGGGCAGCGAGCCCGCCGGCCCGCCGGTGCTGCTGGTGCCGCCGATGATGCTGGCGGCCGAGGTCTACGACGTCTCGCCCTCCACGAGCGCGGTGACGATTCTGCGCCAGCACGGCGTCGATCCGTGGGTGGTCGACTTCGGCGCGCCGGAGAAGGAGGAGGGAGGACTCGAGCGCACCCTCACCGATCACGTGCTCGCGGTCTCCGATGCGGTCGACCGAGTCCGCGACGCCGCCGGCCGCGACGTTCATCTGGGCGGCTACTCGCAGGGGGGAATGTTCTGCTACCAGACCGTCGCCTACCGGCGCAGCGAGGGACTGAGCTCGCTGATCACCTTCGGGAGCCCCGTCGACACCCGAGTCGCGCTCCCGTTCGGGATCCCGGAGCAGTTCGCCGCCGGGGCTGCCGGCCTGCTCGCCGACCGCGTGCTCGGCGGCTGGGCGCTGCCGGCCTGGGCCAGCCGGACGGGCTTCCGGCTGCTCGACCCGGTCAAGTCGATGCGCAGCCGGGTCGAGTTCATCCTTCAGCTCCACGACCGCGAGGCTCTGCTGCCGCGAGAGCGCCAGCGGCGATTCCTGGAGGCTGACGGCTGGGTGGCGTGGCCCGGGCCGGCGATGGCCGACTTCACGCGCCAGTTCGTGGCCCACAACCGGATGCTCGAAGGCGGCTTCGTGATCGAGGACAGGCTGGTGACGCTGGCCGACATCGTGAACCCGATCCTGTCGGTCGTCGGCACGGTCGACGAGATCGCGCCGGCCGCCGGCGTGCGCGCGATTCGCCAGGCAGCGCCGCGGGCCGATGTCTACGAGCTGGCTCTGCGCGCAGGCCATTTCGGCCTCGTGGTCGGCTCGACCTCGAACCGGATCACCTGGCCGGCGGTCGCAGCCTGGGCACGCTGGCGCGAGGGAGACGGCGATCTGCCGGAGGAGGTCACGGCGGTCCCCGACGAGGCGGCGCCGGAGCTCGCGTCCGAAGTCCGCAACCGGGTCGGGTACGGGTTCGAGCTGGCCACCGGCGTGGGCACCGGAATGGCGCGCTCCGTGCTGGGCACGGCAAGCCGCACGGTCCGCAGCGTTCGCGAGCTGACGCGGGAAGCCGCCAGCCAGCTGCCTCGGCTCGCGCGCCTGGAGCAGATCCAGCCCAGCACCCGGATCTCGATCGGGTTGCTGCTCGACGAGCAGGCGCGCAAGGCGCCCGACGACATCTTCTTCCTGTTCGAGGATCGCGCCTACACGGCGCGAGAGGTCAACAAGCGGATCGACAACGTCATCCGCGGCCTGATCGCGAT
>JADGPN010000288.1 GCA_017882465.1 Solirubrobacteraceae bacterium | reverse complement strand
CGTCGACGCTGAACGTGAGGTCATGCCCGTTGAGAAGGCAGAACACGCGCGTGGCCGCCCACGCGAGACGCTTGTTGCCGTCCACCAGCGCGTGGTTGCGCGCCAGCGAGTGCATCGACGCGGCGGCCTTCTCGGCGAACGTCGGGTACGCGTCCGCTCCGAACGCACTGCTCCGCGGCCGTCCTGCCGCAGAGGCGAGGAGTCCGCGATCACGGATCGCGACGTCGTCGAGAACGCCAACGGCGATGTCCAGGAGGTCTTCAACGCCGAGGTAATCGACCGGCGGTTCGGTCACCGGCTGAGCCGGTCGAGCAGCTCGGCATCCTCAGTTCGAATACGTTCGATCGCCGCGCGCAGACGCTCTGGTCGGTCCGACACGTACTGAGCGATCGCGGCTCGCGCGACCTCCTGCATCGAGCGGCCCTCCTCGGCGGCCTTGCGGCGTAGAGCAGCTGACTCGTTATCGGTCAAGCGAAGATTCATGGCCACGATCACACGGTACCACGCTGGTACCGGTCCCCCGTGGTGCTCCGTTCTGCGCATTGGCCAGCGAATCCGACCGCCCGATGTGACGCGAGCCGGCGATCTTTTTCGCGGCAACGCGATCACCGGCGACGGCCGAGGCCCCACAATCCCTATGGCGACTTATGTGCAGGTGGTTTGTGAACGAGTGGTAGCTGCTGGGGATTGACGTCGTTCGCATGTGATCGACGTGGGCGATCGGCTGGTTTGGTTGACGGGTTGACGAGGTACGAAAGAAACGAACAGTGCTGCTGGGGGTGCGAGAGGATGGGCAACGAGCAGCACCTGGGCACGGCCGGTGCTGGGGGTGCGCGCGAGGGAGACCGCTTCGCTCTTGCTATTGATCTCGCTTCGCTCGATGAGGTTGACGCGGCGTGCGCTGCGGCGGCGATTGGCGCGGTCACGACCTGCGCGAGGTCCGGTGTGGGCGCGACGCGTCGCGTGACGTGTCGCGCGGGGGCCCGTGTCAGGCGGCGGGGGCGAGCACGGGGATCCAGACCTCGGCGGCTCGGCCGCGCTCGACCGGGCGGGTGGTGCGGTGTAGCCGGCCGGCGTCCTCGAGCACGCCGAGCGCGCGTTCGATCTCGCGGCGCTTTTTGTTGCGGCTGAACACCTCGGAGACCTCGGTGCGGGTGAGACCAGCGGGGCGCTCCTTGGCGGCTTGCCACAGCTCGTCGGCGGTGGGGTCGCCGAGCGCGTCGCCGAAGATCCAGCGCGCGGAGTCGGCGCTGTAGCGCCACACGGCCAGGGCGGCCTCGAGGTGCTCGAGACCGATGTGCTCGGAAAGGTCAAGCAGCGCGTAGATCAGAGCCAGGCGGACCGTGTGTGCCTCGGCGCGGGCGGTCGCGGCGCCGGCCAATCCGGGCCTGGCCGTGGACAGCTGCTCGTAGGTGTCGATCCAGCGCTCGCGGGCGGCGTCATCGAACGTGATCGGGCGATGTTGTTGGGCGAAGCGCAGCGCCAGGCGCACGGCGTCGCGGATCTCGGCGAACCGGGCGCCGTCGAGCGCGCCGCCGAATGGCAGGAGTTTCGAGCGCTTGACCGCGACGGGCAAGAAGCGGTTCGCGAATCCGTTCGCCAGCTCGGTCGCGGTCAGGTAACGAAGCAACTCATCGCGGGTGATGTGACCGACGATGCCGATGCTCGCGCCGGTAGCGCGCAGCGGGTCGTTGCGCACGATCGTCTGCAACGGCTCTCCGTCCCACGCCTGGCGGACGATCGCAGACAGCGTGTTGCCCTCGCGCGCGAGCACCTTCAAGGTCTGGGCGAACTCGGGCTCGACCACGAGGCGCCGCTTGTCCGCGGGCGCCTGGCCGCCGTCTTCGTCAGCGTGGTCGCGGACCTGGGCGATCAACCCTTCCCCGGACGAGAGACCGCCTGCCAGGCAGCCGGAGAACGCCGAGTCGGCATCGCCGAGCAGTCGGCGGACGTGGCCCCAGGAGCTGCCTTTGCGTCCGGTGGCTGTCGGGCCGACCAGTACCACGAATTCGTTGGTGTAGTGACGGTCGGCCTCGACCTGGTAGTACGCGCCGCGGCCGCACGCGGACCCGAAAGCGACCAGGAACTGCGAGAGCAGTGCCATCGGGTGCGCTTCGGAGTGCGGCTCGGTGCGGAGCACGAACTCGCCGGCGGGACCGTGCAGCGCCTGCTCGCCGACGGGAGCGGGCCACTCGCTCACCGCGTGCTCCGGTGGGGCCTTGCGAGCTTGAGTTCTCGGATCTCGCCGTGGGTGAGCGCGAGCTCGTCGCGTAGCTGCGCGTTCTCGGCACGGAGTTGCTTGTTCTCCTCGAGCGCGCCGCGCAGCCGTGCGCGGATCGATTCGTCATTTGCGCGCGGGTGCCGGTGCGGGCGGGACGGGGTGTGGTGTTGCTCCTCGCGGAGCTGCTGGATCGTGGCGCGCAGCTGCGGGTGGGCGTAGAGATAGCGGGCGCTGACGCCCGCCTCGGCGGCGACGGCCAGGAACGTGATCGGCTGTCCGCGCCGGTCGAGCTCAGTGATCGCGTGACGGGCGCGCTGCTCGGCGGCGACCGACCGGGCAGCGGCCGCGCTGCGCAGCGCTGTGGATCGTGGAGTGCTCATGAGCGCTTGCGCTTGGTGTTGCGTCTGCTTGAAAGCTCGTCGATGCTGGCGGGCGCCGGCTGCTGGGCGTTGTCGGCGTCGAGTGCATCGAGGCCGTCGAGGATCCGGCGCAACGACCGCTCGTCCTGGTCGAGCAGCTCGACCAACCGCACGTTCTCGTTCTGCTGTGCGCGTTCGCGCAGCGTCTGGGCGTGGATGAGCTGCTGCCGGTGGATGTGGCGGAACGAGCTGTCGGTGAGGAAGTTCTCGCAGCTCAGGCACGCGTTCGGGTGCGGGCATGACTGCACCAGCGGCAGGCCGCAGTACCCATTCGCCAGCGCCTGCTTGGCGCGCGCGATCCTGTCCTTCATCCACGCCGCCTGGCCGAGCGGCCCGTCGACGGGTAGCGCGATCCGCTCGCCGCGGACATTGACACGGTCGTGAAAGCTGTCCATCTCGCGCTTGACGGTCGCGTCATCGAGGTGCGCGTAGAGCGCGGTCATCTCGATCGACCCGTGATCGAGCACCCGTTGGATCACCGACAGTGGCACGCCCTCGTTGACCATGCTGGCGCCGAGGTGGTGACGGAACCGGTGCGGGTGAACCCAGACAGCCAGCCGGCCGTGGCTGTCGCGGATCTCGGCCTTGCGCACGTAGGACTTGACGATCGTGCGGGCCGTGAGCGGCGTGATGTGATGCCCACCCCCGCGCGAGGAACCCTTTCTCTGCGGCGGGGAGGGCAGCAGGAAGCTGGTGCCACCGGGCCCGTAGGTAGCGGTCAGGCTCTTCTCTTGGCGGTGCAGTTGCTCGACCAACGTGGGGCCGATCGGGATCACGGCCTCGCGCTGCAGCTTGACGTTGACGTAGCGCAGATACGGGTGGTTGTCTGAGCCGACCAGGAGCGCGTCACGAGGCAGCGTCACGACGCTCGAGACGCGCAGCCCGGTGAACGCCAACAGCAGGATCACCGTGCGGTGCTGCTCGCTCGGCAGCAGCGCGAGGTTCGCGGGGTCGATGAACTGATCGAACACCGGCGCCTCGATCCCACGCGGCAGCCGCCGCGAGCGGCTGTGTGGAACCTCGCCGACGTGGATCACGGCGGTGCGCGGCAGCCCCGCGAGCCCGTCCTGCCACTGCTCCTCCAAGAACAGTCGCACGGCGGTGACCCGTCCGGCCTTGCTGCCCGCCGCCAGGCCGCTTGAGCAGATCGCCAACATCCAGTCCTCGAGCACCGCCCGGGTGATCTGCGAGGGTGAGCTCACCGCTGGTGCCCGCTCGGCAAGCCAGACGCTGAACGCGCGCACGTGCTGCACGTAATGCGACATCGTGCTCGGCGCTCCGCCGGCCAGAAGCCGCGCCCGTGCCCATCGCTTCGCGGCCTCCTTGAACCACGGCTGCGGGATCCCGGCGAACAGGATCGATCCCGCGCGCACGCTGCTGTGCAGATCGCTGTGGGGCATCTCGCGCAACGGCCAGCGATCCGATGCCCACAGCCGCTCCCACCCGTCGGGTGCGCGTCCACCATCGATCGCTTCCAGCGGCGCGGTCATATCAGCAGGTCCGCGACTCGGTCAAGCACCCCGCGGTCGGCCAGCACGCGCCGGAGATCCTCCGCGGTCAGATGCGTATAGATCAGCGTCGAGGACGTCGAGCTGTGTGTCAGGACCGCGCCGATCACCTCAAGCGCGACCCCGTCGCGATACGCCAACGTGGCGAAGGTGTGCCTTAACTGGTGAACGGTGAAGTGAAACCCGGCCAGCTCACGCGTGCGGCGGACCAGCTCGTTGACCGACGAGTAGCTCAGCGGCCGCCCAATCTCGCCCTTCCACAGGTTCACGAACACGAAGTCGGACTCCAGCGCGCCGTACTCCTCGTGCATGTAGTCAGACCACAGGCGGACCAGCTCGCCCGGGACCGGCACCGACCCGCGCGCGCCGCCCTTCGACCGCGCCCGGCCGCTGGCGCCCTCGCGCGGCACGATCTCGATTCGCCGCTCCCACGAGACGATGTCCTCGTGACGCAGTCCCAGCGCCTGCCCGACGCGCATCCCCGTCGAGGCCAGCAACGCGAACAAGAACCGATCACGCAGCCGCTGCTGGCAATCGATCACCGCAGCGACCTGCTCCAAGCTCAACGTCCGCGGCAGCCGCTGGCGCTCCGGCAACCGCACCGGCCGCCCGCGCGGCCGGTCGCGCGCGATCCCGTGCAGAAACGGCTTGAACACGCCGCGGCCGCTGCGCGTGCGGACGACCAGATCCCGCGCCAGCTCGTTCCCGCGCCGCCCATGGAACTCATAGAACGACATGACCGCCGCAAGCATGCGGTTCACCGTCGACGCCGAGCGCTTGGCCGCCTGCTCTGAGAGGACCAGCACGTTCTCCGCCGGCCTCCTTGCCCACGCCGCGAACTCGCCCAGCTCCACGACCGACACCCGATCCCACACCGGCCCGCGCACGTCGAGAAAGGACCAGAACAGCGCCACGTCCCGCGCGTACGCCTCGACCGTGTTCGGTGACCGCTCGATCCCGGTCAACCACCCCAGGAACTCGTCGATCACCTCAACCACACGCCCGTCCGGCCCGACCACCGTCCACGACTCCACGCCGCTGGACGGCATCCGCACCCGCCGCGCGACGAACCCCCGCCGCGTTCCATCCGATTGAGCGTCATCCATGACGCGCCAGAAACTAGAGCCCCCGTCGGACGGATCCACCTCCAAGCAGACCAGTCACGTCCTTCACGTCGATAACACCCTCAGATAACGGTCTCGCCAAGCTCTCAAAACGCCCGTTCGTTCACGTCATTCACGGTCCCGACGCACCTGCACATAAGGCGACGAAGCGATCGCGGCGATCTGCCGCGGCCGGCGTCGTGGCCGGGATCGCTTTCGCCCCAATGCGAGCGCCCAACCGGCACTGGCGCCGCTTGTC
>JADGPN010000287.1 GCA_017882465.1 Solirubrobacteraceae bacterium | reverse complement strand
CCCAGGGCGTCGCGCTTGGCCGCCCGAGCCGGCTCGAGGCCGAGATCGCCGGCGACCGCGTCCGCGTCGCCGGCCGTGTGGTCCCGGTGATCGACGGCGTCTTGACGTTCTGAACGGCGGGCGCGCGCGCGGGCGAACGCAAAGCCGGCCTCGCTCGCCAGCGAAAAGCAGGCAATCCGGATCGGGTTTCGTGCCGTTGACGGACGGTCTCCGCTTCCCTACTTTGCCGAGTGAAGTAGTTGGCTTTTCCACGGAAGGGGCGCCGTTGTTCTTCCAGCAGGTGCTGTATCGAGATCTCGGCTGCGCGTCGTACGTGCTCGGCGACGCGGGCGAGGCGATCGTCGTCGATCCGCGCTGGGAAGTGGGGCCGTATCTCGACATCACGCGCCGCGAGGGCCTGCGGCTCACGCACGTTCTCGACACGCACGACCATGCCGATCACGTGTCCGGTCGCCGTCGCCTGGCCCGCGTGACGGGCGCACGGGCATGCCGGCCCGCGCGACCCGGGGAACCCCACCCTGACGATCTGTTCCCGGGCGACGAGGTGTCCGCCGGGGCATTGCGCCTGCGGGCACTCGAGACCCCCGGCCACCGGCCCGAGCATCTCGCGTTCGCGGTCAGCGATCAATCGCGGAGCTCGGCGACGTGGTGCGTGCTTAGCGGAGACTCGATGCTGGTGGGAGATCTCGCCCGGCCCGACCTTGCCGTGGATGCCATCGTTGGCGCCCAGGCGCTGCACCGGAGCCTGGCCTCGCTGCTCGCGCTTGGTGACCATGTCGAGTTGTGGCCCGCTCACATCGGCGGCTCGCTGTGTGGTGGAGCGGGCCTGAGCCGCAAGACGAGCTCGACGATCGGCTTCGAGCGCCTCCACAACCCGCTGCTCGGTGCCGACCGGGCCACGTTCGTGCGCGGTCTCGTTCAAAGCATCCCTCCCCGGCCGCCGAACATCGCCCGGATCGTGGAGCTGAACCGGACGCTCGACGGCCCGGAGCCCTCGGCTCCCGGTACCCTCGGAACATCCGAGCTGCGTGCGCTGCTAAGGGCCGGAGCGACGGTCATCGACGCTCGTGACCCGCGGGCATTCGACGACGGTCATCTGGCCGGGGCCATCAACCTGCCGCTGACGGAGTCGGGCGTGGGAACGCGCGCCGGCTGGGCCGTGGGACCGCACGAGCCGATTGTCGTCGTGGCGTCATCCGAGGAGGACGCGACGTCGATGGCGGACCGGCTGCAGGCCGTCGGGCTCTGGTCCATACGCGGCTACGCCGCCGGCGACCGGGCGTCATGGGAGCGCTCCGGCCTGCCCGTCGCGACGGCCGTGTCGTGGGGTCTCGAGCGGCTGGCCGTCGGCCTGCGCCGAGACGCCGTCGAGCTGATCGACGTGCGCGAGCCGCGCGAGTGGCAAGCCGGGCACGTGCCTGGTTCCCAGCACCTTCCGCTGCACCAGCTCGGCAGGGTCGCGACCATCCTGGGGCATGGATCCGCGGGCACGGCGGCGAAGCGTGCGCCCGGGCGCACCACGGCCGTCGCCTGCGTCGCCGGTGTGCGCGCGGCGCTCGCGGCCAGCCTGATCCGCAGAGCGGGGCGCCAGGACGTGGTCCGTGTGGCCGGTGGTGGCATCCACGACCTGCGCGAGCTGGGTATCGGGCTCACGACCGGAACGCTGTGAGCCCGCGTCGCCGCGGGTCGGTGCACCTGGCCTCGGCGGTGGCCGAGAGCGCCGGGATGCCGGGGCGTCGGGTGATCGCCGTCATCGGCGCCGGCGCGAGCGGCACGCTCACCGCCGTTCACCTGCTGCGGCGCGGCGGCTCGAGCGTGCAGGTCGTGCTGATCGATCCCCATGAGCCCGGACTCGGCGTTGCCTACTCGACCATCGACCCACAGCACCTGCTCAACGTCCGCGCCTCGTGCATGAGCGCGTTCGGCAGCGAGCCGCGCCACCTGCTCGATTGGTGCTCGGCCCGCGGGATCGATGCCGGCGCGCAGGACTTCCTGCCGCGCCGCCTGTTCGGGGCCTACCTCCAGTCGCTCCTGGTTCGCTGGGCCGAATCCGATCGGTGCACGCTGATCGCCGCCGCGGCGACCGCGATCGAGTCGCGGCCGGGAGAGGTCGCAGTCCGGATCGAGTGCTCCGACCGCCGGACGGTGATCGCCGATGCGGCGGTGCTCGCGCTAGGCAACGGGGCGCCGGCCGGACTGGCCGGCATCGGCCCCGGGACTCCGTACGTGGCCGATCCGTGGGCCCCCGGCGCGCTGGCGCAGGTGGCAGACGCGCACAGGGCGGTGATCGTGGGCACCGGGTTGACCGCCGTCGACATCGCGCTGAGCGGCGCGGCGGCGCGGCCGGAGATCGAGCTGTGTGCCGTATCGCGTCACGGCTGGCTGCCACGATCGCACCTCCCCGAGCGTCCGGAGCCGCGGGCGGTCACGGCTCCCGCCGGCCCCGTCTCACTCGAGAAGCTGGTGGTGATGATCTCGGCCGAGGTCCGCGCCGACCCACCGGCCTGGCGGGAGGTCGTCGACGGCCTGCGCCCCATCAGCAACGACGTGTGGCGCAGGCTGAGCCTGCAGGACCGCCGCACCTTCATGGGAGAGCTGAGGTCGTGGTGGGACATCCATCGCCACCGGATGGCGCCGGCCATCGGCGATCAGATCAGCCGGCTCCAGGGCTCAGGTCGCCTGACCGTGCAGGCCGGCCGGCTCGAATCGGCGCGCAGGCACGGCGACGGCGCGAGGATCGAGATCCGGAACGGATCGTCGAGCCGCCGGTTCGACGCCGATCTGCTCGTCAACGCGACCGGGCCCTCGAGCCGGATCCGGGACAGCGATGATCCACTCGTGCGAGGGTTGCTCAGCTCCGGCCTCGCCCAAGCCGACGAGCTCGGAATCGGCTTCGCCTGTGACTCCGGGGGCGCGCTGGTGGACGCGCGCGGGCTCCCCAGCCGCCGTCTGTTCGCACTCGGCCCCCCGCGCCGCGGTGAGCTGCTCGAGACCACCGCGATCCCGGAGATCCGAGCCCAGGCCGAGAACCTCAGCCGCCGGTTGCTCTCGGGCCCAGTCGGCCAGCGCGCCCCGGAGCGGGTGCGAAGTGTCGCCGGCGCCGGCTGACGCGTTCGCTTCGGCACGAGATGGGCAATCCAGCTTTCATCGACGGGCCGCGTTCGTACCTCGTCTGCGCGACGCCGCGGAGCGGCAGCACGCTTCTCTGTGAGCTGCTCAAGAGCACGGGCGTCGCCGGTCGCCCGGAGGAGTATTTCGAGGCGCGCTTCGAGACCGGCCTGCCGCCGCATCCTGGCGATTACCTGGCCGGCCTGCCCCGCACCGGGGCCGGCATCAGGGACGATCCCACGCCTCCCCGCGCTCCGGAGTATTCCTCGCTGCAGGGCCTCGCCAGCTATCGGGAGCATCTGGAGCGCAGCTTTCGGCTCGGCACCACCGAGAACGGCGTGTTCGCCGCCAAGCTCATGTGGCGCCATCTTCCGGACCTGCAGGCGCTGGCGGGGCAGCTGCCCGAGTACGCGGGCCTCGAGATCCACAACCTGCTCTGGAGGCTGCTGCACGATCCCGCCTACGTCTGGGTGACCCGGGGCGACAAGGTCCGCCAGGCGGTCAGCCTGTGGCGAGCGCTGCAGACCCGGAGCTGGCGTCTCGAGCATCCGCGCGAGGAGCATTCCGCGGCCTCGCTGCGCTACAGCTTTGATGGCATCGACCATCTCGTCCGCTCGCTGAGCGTGGAGGACGATGGCTGGGGTGAGTGCTTCGCGGCCCATTCGCTGCGCCCGCTCAGGGTCAGCTACGAGGACGATCTGGAGCGCGACCCCACCGCGACGGTGACCGCGGTGCTGCACCACGTAGGGGTCGCGCCGCCAGGCGGCTGGCAGGCGCCGGTGTCCATGCATCGGCAGGCCGACGAGCTCAGTGAGGAATGGATCAACGCCTACCGGCGCGAGCGCTCCCAGCGCGGGGGGCGGTCAGAGGCGGTCGGGCGCAAAGCAGGCTGACCGCCCGTCTCGGGCCACTAATCTCCCGGCAATGCCCTGCAACGTTCTCTACCTGCACTCGCACGACACCGGGCGGTACGTGCAGCCCTACGGCCACGCGATCCCGACGCCGAACATCCAGTGGCTGGCCGACCAGGGAGTGATGTTCCGCAACGCCTTCTGCGCGGCACCGTCGTGCTCCGGGAGTCGAGCGGCGCTGCTGACCGGCGAGTACTGCCACAGCAACGGGATGATGGGGCTCGCCCATCGCGGCTTCTCGCTCTACGACTACGACCACCAGCTCGTGCGGATCCTGTCGGCGGCGGGGTACCACACCGAGCTGATCGGCGAGCAGCACATCTCCGCCGACCCGCGCACGCTCGGTTACGACGTGCTCCACGAGATCGCTGACACCCGGGTGAACTCGGTCGGCCCGGCTGCGATCGAAGCGCTCACGAGCGGGATCCCAGAACCGTTCTTCATGTCGGTCGGCTTCTTCGAGACCCATCGGAGCTTCTTCGCTCCCAGCTCGGTGCGCGACCGGGTCTACTCGCTGCCGCCGCCGTTCCTCCCCGACACGCCAGAGATCAGAGAGGACGTAGCGGCGTACAAGGCCAGTGCGCGCTCGCTCGACCACGGCGTCGGGACCGTCCTGAACGCACTCCACGAGACCGGCCTGGACGAGAGCACGCTCGTGATCTGCACCACCGACCACGGTCTTGCCTTTCCGACCGCCAAGGCCGGCCTGCTCGACCGCGGCATCGGCGTGATGATGATTCTGCGCGGTCCCGGTTTCACCGGCGGGCGCGCGATCGATGCGCTCGTCTCTCACGTCGACCTCTTCCCGACGATTTGCGAGGCGGCGGAGACCGAGCCGCCGGTCTGGCTCGTGGGCCGATCACTGCTGCCGCTGGTCGCCGGCCATGAGGAACCCGGCGTCCGCTCGGAGATCTTCTCCGAGCTCACCTACCACGCTGCGTACGAACCGCAGCGCGCGATCAGAACCGATCGCTACAAGTACATCCGCAGGTTCGACGACTACCCCTACCCGGTGCTGCCCAATTGTGACGACAGTCCCAGCAAGGACGCCTACCTGGATCGGGGCTGGGACAAGCGCCGGGTCAGCCGCGAGGCGCTGCACGATCTGTTCTTCAACCCCGGCGAGGGTCGCAACCTGTTCGATCATCCCGAGTACGCCGAGATCCTGGCCGACCTGCGAGCACGCCTCCGGCGCTGGATGGAGGCGACCGGCGATCCGCTCCTGCATGGCCCGGTCCCCGGGCCCCCCGGAGCGGTGATCAACGCCCAGACCCAGCGCTCGGCCGATGATCCGACGTTCGTGGTGCAAGAGGCCACGAACGCTGCCGCCACCGGCCGCTGAGTCCCGCCCTCCGACTCGTCCCGGCGGGTTCGCCCCGGGCTGATATCGCGCCTGCTTCGGGCTAGACTCGACCCGGCAAGGGGCCATAGCTCAGATGGGAGAGCGCCTGCTTTGCAAGCAGGAGGTCGCCGGTTCGATCCCGGCTGGCTCCACT
>JADGPN010000286.1 GCA_017882465.1 Solirubrobacteraceae bacterium | reverse complement strand
GGAATCCGCCTCGTCAGCGACCTCGCGTGTGTGGAGCAATACTGCATCGGGGGCCTGGATGCCGAAAAGCTCGCGGAATAGGCAGGATCGAAAGGTGGCTAGCTTGCTGACGAGGGACGGTTCCTCTGGGATTAGCGCCGCGCCTCGGCTCACGGCGTTAATCAAATAGCCGCCAGCAGGACGCCCGCGGCAGCCTCATCGAGAGGCGTCCTGGGTCGGTGGGAACATCGCCGGATGGTCGATCGTCAGCGAGCCGCGATGAGGCACGGCACGGGTTGAACTACGCGCGCCGCCAGCAGTACCGCCGGCTGTCAGGGACCGCTATGGCAGCGATGGGGAGCGGCGCGAGCGTGCTGCTGGCGTTGGCCGTCGCGGGCGCTGGGGCGGTATCCGCAGCCGGTGCCATTCTCGTCCTCGCCGTCGGGCTTGGGCTCTACGCTCGGCACTGGCTGTCGCTCGCCGAGCGCAGCCGCGTTGGTGCTCGCTCGGAGGACGAGGTCCGGAACGCGCTTGCGCGGCTTCAGGGGGAGGGGTGGCGGCTGCGGCACTCCCTACCGTGGCGCGGGCGTGGGGACATCGACTCGCTGGCGATCGCGCCGACCGGCGTCGCCTTCGTGGTCGAGACCAAGACGCGGGCGTACGACGATCGCCACCTCGGTCGGGTGCGCGAGCAGGCGGCGTGGCCGTCTCGTCGGCGGCGACGGTGGTGTCGGCGCGGCGCGGTGCCGGTGGTATGCCTGGTTCGCGCGCATGGTGTCCAGCGGGTGGAGCACGGCGTGCTGGTCGTGTCGATCGATCGGCTGACGCCGGCGTTGCGGGACGCAGCCTCCGTGTCGGACCCGCTCGGTGGCTGATCGGCAGCCAGGCCTCGGCACGGACTACGAGTGCTTGCTGAGCCTCGTCGATGCTGCAAATCGCGAACCCGAGTCCGCCCCTGGCTTGAGCGCAACGCAGGTACGGGGCGCACCGACCCGAGAGGCCTGCTTTCCGCGCAAAGCGCGTCCGGGCTGCGCGAAGGGCGCAGACCTGCTCTCGAACTTTGCGGGTCTCCGGGTTCGGTCGGCGAAGTCCGGCACCGCGCGCCCTGCTTTCGTGAAAACGCGCTACTCGGGGCTGACCGGTCACGACGACGGACAGCATGGCGACGACGCCGGCCTCGCTGCTGGCGAGGAGGAGGTCTCGGGTCGGACCCGAGGTTGGGCCCTGCGTTCGTGTTGGCGCGGGTACGGCCACGGTGATCCTGTTATCGCGCTTCTCAAACCGAAAACCGACAATGCGCTCCCGATGGCCGACTGTGATTGGTTGACCGAGTACTTGACCGGCGCTGACCGAGGGATACTCTGGTCGCCAGGATTCTCGTGCCTTGGACCGGCGTTTACAGATGACGGAGTCGTCGGCTCGGTGGCGTGCGCTGGGAGGTCTCTTGCGCGGCAGGGACGGTGAGCTGGCGGTCATCGGCGAGTGTTTGGCAGGCACGGCGCGTGGGGAGCCGGGGATGCTGCTTGTGGAAGGTCCGGCGGGGATCGGCAAGAGCAGTCTGCTGGCCGAGGCGCGGGTCATCGCTGGCCGGGTGGGGGTTCGCGCGTTGTTCGGTGAGGCCTCGGAGAGCCGAGCGGCCGTCCCGTTCGCGCCCCTGCTTGACGCGACGCTGGAGAGTGATCCTCCGATCGGGGAGCGCGAGTCCGCGCGGCGGCTGAGCGAGCAGCCGTATTGGATGCTCCATGAGCTTCAGGGCGCGCTTGAAGCCGCAGCGCTCGAGCGGCCGCTGGTAGTGGTGCTCGATGACCTCCATTGGGCCGACAGCGGCACGCTTGCAGCGCTTACTGCGCTGCCCGCGCGGTTGGTGGGGTCCCCGATCCTTTGGATACTCGCCCGGTGCGGCGACCAAGGTAGGGCGCGCGTGCGCGAGTCGATGGCGCGGCTCGAGCAGAGCGATGCCCGTCGTCTGCGGATCCCTCCACTGTCAGAGCAGGCGGTGGCGGCGGTGGTTGCCGACACCTTGGGTGCTGAGCCCGCTGCCGGGCTGTTGGCGCTGGCGGCTGGCGCTTCGGGCGTCCCGTTTCTGTTGGTCGAGCTGCTTGAGGGTTTGAAGGAGGAGGGCCGGCTGCGAGTCAAGGATGGGCGTGCGGAGGTGGTGGGGCAGGGTTTGCCGCGCCGGCTGACCGACTCGATGCGCGATCGGCTTGATCGCTTGTCGGGTGAGGCTGCGCAAGCGATCCGCGTCGCATCAGTGCTCGGTCCGCGTTTCTCAGCCGGGCAGCTGGCGGCGATGCTGCAGCGTCGTCCGTCGGCGATCGTCGCCGCGGTCGATGAGGCGATGCGGATGGATTTCTTGATCGAGGTTGGGGATCGGCTCAGCTTTCGTCACAACCTGTTGCGCCAGGCCGTCCGGGAGGCGTTGCCCGGTTCGCTGCGGCGGGCGTTGCAGCGCGAGGCGGCGACCGTGCTGCTGGAGAGCGGCGCTGCGGCGGTCGAGGTTGCCGAGCAGCTGGCGGACGGTGCGGAGGCCGGCGATCGTGAGGCGATCGAGAAGCTCAGTGAGGCTGCGCGTAGCGTTGCCGCGTCAGACGCGGACGCTGCCGCGGATTTGAGCGTTCGCGCACTTGAGCTGATGGCGCCTGACGATGAAGGTCGTGGCCCCCTGGTCGCTCAGACGGTGGTTCTGCTGAGCGCGGCGCTGCGATCGGACGCCGCGAACGCACTCGGCGCTCGCGAGTTGGCGGGCGCGCTGCCGGCCGATCAGGAGGCCGAGGTGCGGCTCGCGCTGTCGGGCGAGCTGAGGCGGTCGCTGACGGCGCGGACCGAGGACAACCGGCGCGCGCTGGAGCTGGGAGGACTGACGCCTGTGTTGCGTGCTCGACACCTGGGCTGGCTCACCTACAACTTGTCCGTGACCGGTCATAGCACCGAGGCGGGGTCCGTGGGCGAGGTAGCGATGCAGGAGGCTCTGGATGTGGGCGATTTGGAGGCGCGGGTGATTACGACGGTCGGGCTCGCGTGCGTGGACAGTACTGGCGGTGCGTTCGGCAGCGCGGCACGACGGATCGAGGCGATCCGCCCGTTGGAGGCGTCATTGGGACGGGAGTCGTACGTCCATCTCGTGGATTTTCATTACGCCAATGCCCTCGTTCACGTCGGGAGGCTTGACGACGCGCTGCGGCTGCTCGACGACGGTGTGGCACGTGGACGACGCGATCGCAACGCCTATCTGTTGGAGAGCTGGGCGCAGTACGGGAGCCTTTTGCGGCTCGCGGCTGGCCGGCTGGCGGATGCGCGCGCCGAGGCGGAGTCCTATGCGACGATTTTCAAGGAGGCCTCGGCTGCCAATTTCACCGCGATGGCGGGCGTTGTGGCGCTCGCGGAGGTGGCGACGCGCACTGGCGATCGGAATCTGTTGAAGGCAGTGGTCGACGTGGCCCGGCGGATGCCAACGGACAGCACCCCGCTGGTTAAGCGCTACGCCGCCTGGATCCTCGCGCTCGCCGCGGTCATGCGTGGCGATCCCGCCGATGCGGCGAGACGGCTGCAAGGCGACTACCCACCCTACGCATCGCCGTTCCTGCCAGGTGACGCGACGCACCCCCCGACCGTTGCGCGGATCGCGCTTGCGGCGGGGGACCCGGCGCTGGCCGCTCGTGCGGTCGAGGCCGCCGAGTCGTTTGCCCGCAAGAACGACGGCGCGCCGCTGGTCTCCGCGATCGCCGCGCACACATGCAGCCTGGCGGAAGGCGACAGCGCTGGGCTGACGGACGTTGCGCAACAGCTGCGGTCGAGTCAGCGGCCGCTGCTGTACGCCGGTGCCTGCGAGGACGCCGGTCTGGCGCTGGCACGCGAGAGCCGGTCACGGGACGCGATCACCCAGCTGAGTGAGGCGCTTGACACCTACCTCGGCTGCGAAGCCGCCGCGGACGCGCGACGTGTGACCCGCCTCTTGCGAGAACACGGGGTCCGGTGTCGAGGGCGCTCGCGCGATCGTCCTTCCAGCGGCTGGTGCAGCCTGACCGACTCGGAGCTGCGGGTCGTTCGCCTGGTCGCGCACGGCAGGACAAACCGCGACGCCGCCGATCGGCTGTTCCTCTCCCCACACACGGTCAGCTCCCATCTGCGCCACGCGTTCGCCAAGCTGGACATCAACTCTCGCGTCGAGTTGACGCGGATCGTGGTCGCCGAGGACCGCGAGGCGAGCGAACTCGCCTGACCTCCGGGCGGCTTGAACGCCGCCGAAAATCGCATGGTCGACGGGCTGAAGATCCCACGATTAGGCGACGACCAGCGCGTACCGCCCTGCGATCGTGGACGGCCGTTAACGCCTCCGCCTCGCCTGCCGAGGCCTACCGCAAGGAGCACGTCATGGGCACCGTCACCGTCGGCCAGGAGAACTCGACGTCCATCGAGCTCTACTACGAGGACCTCGGCTCCGGACCGCCGGTCGTGCTCCTGCACGGCTGGCCGCTGGACAGCCGCTCCTGGGAGCCGCAGATCCACGCCCTGTTCGCGTCAGGTCATCGCGTGATCGCCTATGACCGTCGCGGCTTTGGCCGCTCGAGCCGACCGACGACGGGATACGACTTCGACACGCTCGCCGGCGACCTGGACAAGCTGATGACCGAACTCGACCTGCGCGACGCGACCTTGATCGGCTTCTCGTTGGGCACCGGCGAGCTCGTTCGCTACATCGGCACCTACGGAACCGAACGCCTGCGCGGCTGCGTGATCATCGAATCGCTCGCCCCCTCGTTCGTCAAGTCCGACGAGAACCCGAACGGGGTCGATCGACCGACAATCGACACGATCCGCCAAGCGATCCTCGACGACCGGCCAGCGTGGCTCACCGGGCTGCTCGGCGACTTCCTCAACCTCGACCAGCTGCTCGGCACGCGGGTCAGCGAGGAGATGGTGCGTAATACCTGGAACGCGGGTGCTGACGCGTCGCCGTGGGCGACCCACGCGTGCGTCCTGACGTGGCTCGAGGACTTCCACGAAGATCTCAAGCGGATCGACATCCCGACGCTGATCCTCCACGGGACAGCCGATCGGATCCTGTCGATCGACGGGCAAGGTCGGCGCTTGCACGCCGCGTTGCCCGATGCCCGTTACGTCGAGATCGAAGGTGGACCGCACGTCATGTGCGTCACCCACGCCCACGAGATCAACCGCGAGCTGGTGGCGTTCATCGCCCAGCCCGCTGCGGTGACCGCCTGAAGTTGCGGGCGAGCACCGAGGCGCTCTGCACCCCTGCCCGCGCACAACGACGATCAGCGCGTTCAGCAATCTCCACACACCAGCATGGGAGTCAGATCATGTCCGTTCAGTCCCGAATCGTCCTCGAGCCCTCTGCCCAAGGGATCGTCGACGCGACGTCGACCCCGCCATTCCTCTACGAGCTCGAGCCGGCGCAGGCGCGTAAGGTGCTCGACGACCTGCAGGCCGCGCCGATCGAGAAGCTGCCCGTCGAAGAGGAGTGGATGACCGTTCCGGCCGCGGTCGGCGACGTCCCCGTCCGCATCGTCAAGCCGGT
>JADGPN010000285.1 GCA_017882465.1 Solirubrobacteraceae bacterium | reverse complement strand
CGAGGGCCGCGATCACGAGCTCCGCGACCTTCCGGCCGGAGTACTGTTGCTGGCCGGTGATCAGGTTCATGTCGCGGATCGCGAAGGCCTTGAAGAGGCTGGCCTGAACGTAGTTGGCACCGCGCTTCCTGGCCTCGTCCCGGATCCGGAACGGCATGATCCGCCGGCCGACCGCGGCGTCCCCGAAATCCTCCTCGACGTTGGCAAAGCCGGTCATCGTCATGCCCTCGATCAGGTAGCGACCGTCGGAGGTCTGCACGTCGAGCAGCGCGCAGGTGCCGTGGCAGAGCGCGCCGTCGGCTTCCGGGCCTCGTAGAAATGGGCGATCGCCTGCTTGAGATCCGCGTGATCGCGGAACTGGAACATCGGTCCCTGGCCGCCGCACACGACGAGCGCGTCGTAGTCCTCGAGATGGAGATCGCGGATGGCCGGCGTCGTCTCGAGCTGGGCGAGGACGTCCGGCGCGTTCAGCGCCCCCAGGGAGATGAGGTCGTGGGCTGACCATCTCGATTCATCTCGCGGGTCCGAGAGCGCGTCGACCTCGACCTTGCCGCCGTCCGGCGAGGCGATTGTCACCTGGTAGCGCTTCTGCACGAACTCGTAATACGGGTGAAACAGCTCCGCGGCCCAGAAGCCCACAGGCCAGCCCAGCGTCGAGGAGACACCGGGGTTGGCCACGACCATCAGCACCTTGGGGCGGCGCTCCGGGTTGGTGACGTCGACGACTTCGTGGTGGGTGTCAGCGTTGGAAACGGTCATCTCTGCCTTTCTGAACGGACCACTCGATTTCACGGCATGATACCAAAGCTTGAACTCAAGTAATGGCGGCAGCGACGCTCCCATAAACTCGCCTCCAATGGATCGAGGCTCGGACCGAAACCCGCATCGGGATCATCACTTCATCCCGCGCGACTCCGTCGGCGCGCTGCTGCGCTCGTGGCGGGAGCAGCGACCCGACCTCGATTTCACTCCCGTGGGCGTCGTCGCACGCCTGGGCCGCGTGCGCGACCATCTCGACGCGGCGCTGGAGCGCGTGTTCGACGCCTACGGCCTGTCAGCCACGAACTTCGCGGTCCTGGTCACGCTGGCCAGGATCGGCCACGAGGGCGGGGTCAGCCAGCGCCGGCTGATGGACGAGCTCGGTCTCACGTCCGGAACGATCAGCGTGCGCATGGACCGGCTTGTGGAGGCGGGGCTGGTCGAGCGCCGGGCAGATCCCGACTCGAAGCGAAACTCGCTCATCACGATGACCGATCGCGGGCGCGAGATGTTCGAGCGCGTCGTGCCCGCCCATCTCGCGAACGAACGTCGTCTCCTGGCTGCGCTCAGCGAGGAGGAGCAGGAGCAGCTGGCGACCCTGCTGCGCAAGCTGCTGGTCGAGTTCGAGGGGTCGCTGCCCACGCCCGACGCGCCACTGCGTCTCGGCCTAACGGTCGCCCCGGCTCACGTCACGATGGCGATGAGGGAGTCCGTGGGCCTGCCTCCCGTGCCGGCGCTCCTGGTCCGCGGAGTCAAGGACGACGGCCCGGCCGCTGCCGCCGGCATCCGTACGGGCGACGTGCTGGCTCGCGCAGGCGAGCGAGAGCTGCGGACTGTGGCTGCCCTCTACGCCGCCATCGACGAGTCCGCCGCGACTGGGCGTCTCGAGCTCCTCCTCCTGCGCGGTACCGACGAGCATCGGGTCACCGTCGAGCTGCGCGGCGCCGGGCAGCCGGACCGAGCTCTCCCCACCACAGCCGGGCGAACCGGGGGCCGGGACCACCGCATCTGAGCTCTCACCAGGTCTTGATCGCCTGACGGGGCAGGCGGCGCTGAATCCGCAGCCGGAGGTCGAGGACCATGCAGCCCTCGACCATGCAGCGAACGGGGTTGAGATCGGCCTCCACGATCTCGGGAACTATGCGCAGCAGCAGCGCGAAGCGGAGGATCAGCTCCCGCACCGCCTCCCGGTCCAGCGGCGGATGGCCGCGGAAGCCACTGAGCTGGGCCAAGACGCTCTCGGACGCGTCGATCAGCTCGTCGGCCTCCACGTCGGTGTCGGGAAGCCGCCGGAAGGCGGTGCGTCCCAGACCTGCCTGGCGCCCACCGAGTCCGATCGCCATGACCGGCCCGAGCTCCGGGTCGCTGATCGCCCCCACGAGCAGATCCGTCCCCGGCGGCATCAAGGGCTGGACGACGGCGCCGATCGATTGCCGGTCCAGTCCCGCTGACTGCACGCGCCGCCGGAGCTCGCGCCAGCCCGCCCGGACGGAGTAGGCTCCCTCGAGCCCCAGCAGGGCCGCGTCGATGTCCTGGGCATGGGCCGGCGGTGCGAACTCGGCCTTGAGCGCGACCGGCCCGGCGATCTCCGCAGCCACAGATGCCGCCTCATCGGCGTCCTGGCAGTGGTAGGAGCGCACGACCTGGATGCCCTGCGTGCCAATCAGCGACTCCGCCTCGACCGTCGGCAGCCAGTGGCCGAGATCGGCGCTCTCGCCCAGATGCGGTGCCATCAGCTCGCGTGCATTGGTGCTGTCGATGTCGTCGTAGCGCGGGCGTTGGCCAAGCGGCCGTGACAGCCAGCTTCTGCGCTCGGCGGCGCGGTCAAGCACATTCGCGCAGGCGTCGGGGAACAGGAAGTTCGGCACGGTCGAGTGCGCTCCGGCCGGCAGTCGCCCGTCGGCGGTGATGACCGAGGCCACGACTGGCTTGTCTTGCGCCACCGAGGCGGCGGAGATCGTCTCCAGGACCGCCAATGGCTCGCCGCCGGAAAGATCGACGTAGTGGACCATGAGGGCGTCGACGCCGGGGTCGGCGAGCAGCGCGTGGATCCCCTCGGCGTACTGCGCCGGGCCGGCCTGGATCCCCAGCACTAGGGGATTGTCGATCTCGCCCTCGGGTACCCCGGCCAGCAGGCCACGGGCCGTGCACGCGTCGGCCGCGAGCGTGGCCACCCCGGCTGAGTTGCTCACGATCCCGATTCGCCGGCCGTTGGGAAGCGGTTGGGACTCGAAGAACTCGGCGGCGTTGAACAGATCCTCGCCGCTGCGGAAGCGCAGAACACCGGCCTGATCCAGCAGCGCATCGACGAGGATGTCGCCGCGCACCCCCGCGGCGGTACGGGAGTGAGCGTCGCTGGCCGGGACGTCGGGGTTCCGATGCCCCTTGACGGCGAGGATCGGCTTGCGGCGCGCGACCCGCCGGGCGATGTGGGTGAACCGCTCGGGGTTCCCGAACGTCTCCACGTAGAGCATCACCGCGGCCGTGCGCTCATCCTCCTCCCACAGCTCGAGCAGGTCGTTGGTCGAGACGTCAGCGCGATTCCCGATCGAGGCGAAGCTCGAGACCCCGAGCCGGCGCGCCGCCGCATGCCCGAGCAGACCGAGTCCTATGGCCCCCGACTCCGAGCAGATCGCCAACCGTCCCGCGGGCACGCTGGCGCCCGCGAATGTGGCGTTCAGCTTCACGCTCGCGGAGGTGTTCAGCACGCCCAGCGAGTTGGGCCCGACCATTCGCATTCCGGCGCGGCGCACGATCTCCAGCAGCTGCTCCTCGCGTTCGCGCCCCTCGTCGCCGCCGCCGAGGCTGGCGGTGAGCACCAGCAGCGCCTTGGCGCCGCGCCGGGCCGCGTGCGAGGCGACCTCCGCCACCTCGGTCGCCGGTACGGCGATGACGACCAGGTCGGGGACCTCCTCGAGCTCGGCGATGTCTCGGACGGCCCGCATCGAGTGCACCACGTCTCCGGATCGGTTGACCGCAGTCGCGACCCCCTGGAAGTGGCCGTCGACGATGTTGGTCAGCACGGCCCCGCCCATGCTCCGTGGCGAGCTCGAGGCGCCGACGACGGCGACCGTGGCCGGGGCGAGGATCGGACGCAGCGACGCCACCGCGCCGAAATGGTCGCGTTCGGCGATTCTCTCCTTGAGGGCCTCGGTCGAGGTGATGTCGAGCGACACGGTCACTTCGCCGCCCGCGCCCTTGCGCCTCACCGCGTAGCCCGCTCGCTCGAACACGCTCAGCATCGCTCGGTTGTGGGCCATGACCTCGGCGTCGAAGCGATGGATGTCCTTCTCGGCGGCGATGTCCGCGAGCTGCTCCAGCATCCGCGTCGCTATCCCGCGCCCGTGCGAGTCGTCGGCTACCGCGAACGCGACCTCGGCGACGCCGGGCTCGCGCAGGCCGTCGAAGCCCGCGGCGGCCACCACGCTGTCGCCATGTCGGCCGATCAGCGCCACGCGATCGACGCCGTCGGCCTCCGCGTAGTCGCGCGCCGCCATGTCGGTGCGTCCGTAGCCGTGGAAGCGCATGTAGCGACTCTCGGAGGAGAGCGCCTCGTAGAACGCCTGGATGTCGGGCAGGTCCTCGGGCCCGGGCGTCCGCAGGCGCAGCGTCGAGCCATCGCTGAGGATCACGTCCCGCACCAGCTGATGGTTGGCCATCGTCATCGGTTCCGGGTTGATCCCATACGACGGTCTACCACGGAACTGGCGCTGCGAGAAGGCCGGTCACGGCGCGAGCCACGCTCGGGCTTCGATCGGCCAGCGTCGGGTAGAAGAATGGAAAACGGAAGAAACGCTGCGACTGACGCGGTCAGATCATACGGGCGCCCGGGACCGGCGCAATCGACCAAGGAGAAGTTCGCTCATGAATCCAACACCGGAAGCGTCCGACGGCGAGCGCGATGACCTGCGCGCCCAGGCCGAGGATGTCCGTCGCGAACTGCCGCACGACGAGAAGGATCCCGAGCCGGCCACTGAGGTCATGCAGCAGCGGGTCGCCGACCAGCGGCTCGAAGCGGCGCAGGAGACCGCGCGCCAGGAGATCCGCGCCCGTCGTCGTGGGTCCCGACTCGAGCGCGAGGAACAGGGGTGACCACCCGACGACAAGGACGCCGTCGCCTTCGTACGCGGCTTCTTCCAAGAGCACAAGCCGGTGGCGGTGATCTGCCACGGGCCGTGGACGCTGATCGAGGCGGACGTCGTGCGGGGTCGCACCCTGACTTCGTGGCCGAGCCTCGAGACGGATCTGCGCAACGCCGGAGCCACCTGGGTCGACGAGGAAGTGCACGTCGACAACGGGCTGGTCACCAGCCGCAAGCCTGACGATCTGCCGGCGTTCTGCGCCAAGCTGATCGAGGAGTTCGCCGAGGGCCGGCACGAGCAGCAGGTCGCCTCGGGGGCGAGCGCGAGCTCCTGAGCGCCCGGCGGGCGCCGCCCAGAGCAAGCGGCGCCCGCACCGAGCCCGCCAAGCGCGAGGGCCCCGAACCGAGAGTCGACGAGCGTGCCGGCCGAAGCACCTGACGAGCCCGCCGCGCGCTCGGCGCCGTCCAGCACTCGATGCTCGTCGACTACTGGCACATGTTCACCACCGGCGAGACCTACCGCGAGCTCGGCGGCGACTACTACCAGCGCCGCGACCCCGAAACGCCTGACCCGCCGCCTCGTCGCCCGCCTGCAATCCCTCGGCCACACCGTCACCCTTCAACCGCTCCCGCAGGCCGCGTGATCCAAGCGTTTGCCTTGACCCCAGCGTAATTTCCC
>JADGPN010000066.1 GCA_017882465.1 Solirubrobacteraceae bacterium | reverse complement strand
TGATCTCGTCCGCTCCTGCCGCCCCGAGGTCGAGCTCGGTCAGGCGGCGCCAGACCTCGTACACCGATTCGCCCCGCACCCAGCGAAGAACCAGGTTTTGGTGCACAGTGGTCCGGGCGTAGCCGCCGGTGTATTCGCGCATGATCTGCCCGAGGCCGCGGAGCTGCTCCGGGGTGAGGTCTCCGCGCGTGATCTTGACCTCGACGGTCGAGAAGCCCTCCTGGCGCTGCGGGCGGACGTTGGCCTCCAGGAAATGGCTGAACTCGCGGTTGTCCCCATTGGCCGAGGCGGCCGCTTCGGGCTTGGCCGGCGCACCCGACTCCTCGTCGTGCTCGAACAGGATCGAGTCGAGCGAGAAGTCGCGCTCGGCGACCCAGTCACCCTGGAGCTCCTCCTCGACCAGATCACGGAACGCGTCGATCCCGATCTTGTCGACGAGCACCTTGATCCTGGCCCGCGCGCGATTCACGCGCAGGAAGTCCTGCCGGTCGAAGATGCGCATGCACGCCTCGGTGACCTTGAGGTAGTCGCCATTGTCGACCTCGACGAACTCGTACAGTGTCGGCGCGATGCGGGGCATGATCGAGGTGCCTCCGCCGACGCGGACCTCCACGCCGCGCACGCCGTCACGCATCCGCGGGATGAAGGCCATGTCGTGGATCCCGGTGATCGCATTGTCCTCATCGGTGGCCGTGAACGCGGTCTTGACCTTGCGGGGCATCGCCTGCGTCGTCGGGTGACGCACGAAGTAGCGCACGTACGCGCCGGCGTAGGGCGTGATGTCGAACAGCTCGCCCTCGAGCAGGCCGGCTCGCGGATCGCCGGTGACGTTGCGCATCGTGTTGCCGCAGCCCTCGCGTGAGGACAGGTTGGCGTCGCCGAGCTCGCGAATCAGCTTGGCCGCATCGGGCAGCGGTACGTGGTGCATCTGGATGTTCTGCCGCGTGGTGACGTGCCCCGTGCGCAGCGGCACGTACTTGTCGATGACCTCGGCGAACGCATCCATCTGGTCCGGCGTGACGCCGCCGAAGGGCAGCTTGACCCGGATCATCTGCACGTCCGGCTGGCGCTGTCCGTAGACGCCCTGCTTGAGGCGGAACTTGATGAAGTCCCCCTCGGTGAGGCCGCCGGACACGTAGCGCGTCGACTCGGTGTCGAAGTCGTCGAACTCGCGCTCCAGGATCGGAATCACGTGCCCGGGAACGTCCTCGACGATCTCAGGGTTCTCCAGCGAACCGGAGCGACGCAGGGTCGCTTTGGCGGTGCTGTCGAGCGATGCAGGCTCCATCGGAGGTTCCTTGTGGTCGTGGCTGGCACGGCCCGAGAGTCACGGTGGGCCGGATCGAGCTCGTACAAATGTACCAAAACCCGATCCGGGTTCCCGGGATTCGGGTGGTTGGAGGGGTTTTGCGGCGCGGCTTCGGGCTCACGTCCGGCGCGTCGCGCGCCGTCCGCGCGAACCTTCAGCTCCGGACCACCACCGTCAGCTTCTTGGTCACCGTCGGCCCGGTGACCGGGACGTACGTGACCGTCAGCTTCAGCGACAGCTTGTGCCTTTGCCTGAGCGTCCTGCGCCCGGACGAGGTCAGCGCGATCCGGAAGCTCGCCGTGCCCGGGCGCTTCAGCGTGACCTTGGCCGACCCGACCCGCACCACACCGGCGCCGTCGACTTTGACCAGGAGGAAGCGGCCCTTCTTGGTCGAGCTGATCGACGTCCTGGCGATCTTGGAGTCGGCGGCGACCCTGACCGACGAGGTCGTGCTCGCGACCCCGCCGGAGCTGTCGATCGCGGTCAGCCTGGCCACGTAGGTCCCCGCTCGGGCGTACGCGTGCCTCGGTGCCGCACCCGAGGCCGAGGCCGAGCCGTCGCCGAAGCTCCAGCTGTACGCGACGATCGACCCGTCTGGATCCACCGATCCGGAGCCATCGAAGGCCACCGGCACCCGCGCGGCGGGGTGGGCCGTCTTGACGGCGATGTGGGCGGTCGGGAGCTCGTCGATGGTGACCTGCCGCGAGCCGGAGGCCGGGGCCGGGGTTGCGAGCGCGACCGCCGCGATGACCGTGATCTGGTGGGTGACGGGGGTCGATGAGAAGCCGATCGAGTCGGTGACAGTCAGAGACACCGTGTACGTCCCCGGCGACGCATATGTGTGGCCCGGTGTCAGCCCCGTCCCGGTGGAGCCATCCCCGAAGTCCCACTGATACGAGCTGATCGTGGCCGCGTTCGGGTCGCTTGACCCGCTCGCATCGAAGAAGACTGGTGACCCTGTCACCGCTCGCGTGGGCGAGGCGGTGAAGACCCCAGCCGGAGGCATGACGATTGGGACGACCATGGTCACGGTTGCCAGATTGCCCGCAGCGTCCACCAGGGTGAGCGCGACCTGCCACTGCCCCGGGGAGGCGAACGTGTGGTGGACGACGACCGGTGCGCTCGAGCCCGCACCGAACGTGTCCTGCGTGCGATCACCCCAGTGCCAGGTCACGCTGGTGTATCCCCGCGAGCTGCTGCTCGCAGCAGGGTCGAAGGTGAGTTGGTTTCCGGCCGCCAGCGGACCCGAGACCGTGAAGCTCGGCCTGATCGCCCCCGCACTGGGCTGCGCCTCGCAGTTGACGTCGCCGTTGCTCCACTCCGTCTGGATGTAGTACGGGTTGCCGTTGATCAGCTGGTCGCGGAGATTCCCGGCGGCCGCCGTGCCTCCGAGACTCGGCTTGAAGGCGCTCGGGTTCGAGCCGGTGGACGGGAAGAACGACCCGAAGACGTTGCAGTTGTCGCCGTCCTCGTTGCCGCTGTTCGTGTCCCACCACCCGGTGCCCAACGGGTCGGTGATCGTCTCGCTGTCCTCGTGGCTCAGGTACTTGATCGCGACGTCCGCAATGTTGGCGTTCGGCTCCTGCACCTGCGTGTTTCCATCGACCTGGCAGAACTTGGGGTTCTGCGCGGTACTGGCTCCGTTGAAGAACATCGGGATGGTCGCGTACAGAACGGTGTTTGAACCATTGGCGAAGCTCGAGTGATACGCGCAGAACCCGGTTTGAGGAGTGTCGGCGCAGGTGCTGGCGTTCGCACAGATGTTGACGGTCCCCGGCGTGACGATGAAGTAGAGCGGCGCGTTCGTCGCCGTTCCCTGCGGAAGGCCCGTGGCGATCAGGCGCCCCAGCTCTGTCTGCAGCTGCGTGTCGGTCAGGCAGCTCGGATACGTCGCAGCGACATCAGCGCAATTCACCCTGTCCCTGCTCGGGTACGCGTGCGTGTCGGAGATCGCTTGGCTGGCGGTGATGAACGTCTGCCGATAGTCCGCGAATCCTGTTGAGTCTGTGAACTGGCGGTTGACCGCGTACACGTTGGTCGACTTCCCGCTGTCGGCAGCGAGGTCGGCGAAGTAGCGCTCGAACAGTGACCTCGAGTTGGCGGTGATTCCCGAAGCCGGGTCCCAGAAGATCAGATATGGCGCGCTCGAGTGGATGACCGGGCCGTTGTGATAATCGAGATTCCCGTTGCCCGAGAACACGTTCGGCTTGCCGGCGTGCCGGGCGGCCACCGATCCGGGGATCGAGGCCGGCGCCACGCCGGCGTGGGGAGTCACGCCGAGGAACTGGCCGCTCGGCGCCCGCACGAGCACGGCCGAGGCGGTTTGCGCCCACAGGCACAGCGCGACCAGGACGACCGCTCCGATCGCAGCCTGGCATTTCCGGCCCTTGTTCATCCCGTTCGCGCTCTGCTTTGTCTCCCTGGGAGAGTCAGCCCCACGGGAGTGGGTCCGTGGGCTCGCGGCCCACGCCCTCGAGCAGGCCGGAGCGCAGCCACCGGTTCTCGTCCGGCTGGGGTGAGACCCTCAGAGGCGCGGTCTCACGCATGAACTGTTCGACCGCCGCGACCACGGCGGCGGCTTCCTCAGGCGAGGCGCTGGGAGCGACGATCGTGAGCCTGGGCCGCCGGTTCATCGAGCCGAGGGTATCGTGCTCGCCCGGTGCCCGCGCTGCCCGTCCTCGATCATGGCGCCGTCCTGACCGCCGTCTCGCCGGCGTCGGCGATCGAGCGCGTGCGCGCGGCGTTTCTACGCTTCGCGGCCGGGGAGTGGACGATGCCGGCGAAGGTGTACCTGGACAGCCCGCCGTTCGGGGATTTCCGGGCGATGCCGGCCCGAGGCGACGGCCTGGCTCTGCTCAAGTGGGTGACGTCGTTTCCGGGCAATCCCGCCCACGGCCTGCCCACCGTAACCGGCGTCATCTGCCTTTCGGATGCACGTAACGGCGAGCCGCTGATGCTGCTCGATGCGCGGTCGGTGACGGCGCTGCGCACCGGCGCGGTGGCAGCGGTGGCAGCGCTTGCATTGGCGCGGGGCGATGCCCGCACGGCCGGGATCGTCGGCTGTGGCCTTCACGGCGCGTGGTCCGCGCGCTGCCTGGCCGCCGCCGGGTATGGGCCCGGCGTCTGCCATGACCCCAGGCCCGAGGTGGCACAGGCGCTCGCGGCGGAGCTCGGCTGGCGCTCCGGCGAACGTGCCGATGCGATCGCCTCCGATGTCGTCTGCTGCGTCACGCCCGGAGCGGAGGAGGTTCTCGGCGCCGGCGACCTGCGCCGCGGCATGCACTTGAACATGCTGGGCGCCGACGGACCTGGCAAGGCCGAGGCAAGCGTGGATGCCGTCGACGCGTGCGTGCTGTTCTGCGACGAGTGGGAGCAGGCGTCCCACGGCGGGGAGCTGACCGCGGCGGTGACCGCCGGCGTCGTCAGTCGCGATCGAGTCACCGAGCTCGGCTTGGTGCTCGCCGGTTCGGCGGCCGGGCGACCCGGGCCTGAGGCGGTCACGCTGTTCGACTCGACCGGACTGGCAATCCAGGATCTGGCGATCGCGTCGGCGGCGCTGGCGGCCTGGCGCGAGGGGCGGATCGAGGCCCAGACGATCTCGCTGTGAGTCATGCTGGCCGCGCGGGGGCGGCCGCCTCTGCGCGGTGAGAATCCCGGGGATTCACAGGTCAGCCCCCGGGGAGGACGGACACCACGCCGGGCTGCCCGCTGACGATCGGCAGCGGCCGCGGGGCCACGATGAGCTCCAGCCGGAAGCCGTGGACGTCGATCTCGCGGACGGCCGCGAACCCGGCGGGAAGGGGGGTGGAGGCGGCAGGGCCGAGCGCTCGGTGACCTGGTGCCCGGATCGGCTCCACCGTGATCCAGGCCCGGCTCGCGGTGAGCGAGCGGACGGCATGCCGACCCAGGTAGGTCCGGACGACCGGCTCGTTCAGCCCGGCGGGTAGCACCACGGGAATGCGCTGGCCGATCGCCTCGACCCGTGCCAGAGCGCCGCCCCAGTCGAGCTGCTCGTAGCGCCAGTCCGTCGCGACCCAGATCGAGGTGAGGAGCGCGAGCGCGAGATACGCCACCAGCGGCACGGCGCCGAGCCGCAGCAGCGCGGGCGCTGCCAGTGCGAGTCCCAGCGGCACCGCCGCGACCACGTTGCGCGCGTAGAAGCGGTCCTCGATCCCGACCGCTCCGAGCAGCAGGGGGGCGAGGAAGACGAAGGCCGTCAACGAGACCAGCGCGGTGCCCATGCGCCCCGATCGAGCAGTCATCACCGCTCCGGCGACGAGCGCCACGGCCAGGATCGCGATGCCCGCCGCCTCCAGCCAGGTCCGGGGAACGTTCGGGCCCATCGCGAATTGGCGCACGGTAGCGGTCAGACGCGCCCGGAGGGGAATCCCGGCGATGAACGCCGCCCGCTCGTCTCCCGTCTGGTCGAGGAGCAATGGCAACAGAGGAAGCGAGCACAGGACGACCGCCGCCGCCGATACGAGCACCTGGATCCGGCCCCGGGTTGGGCTCCTGAGCACGAGCAGGACGATCACCTCACCCCCGACGACGAAGCCCCCGAAGTAATGCGTCCAGATGCAGGCGACTGAAGCCAGCGCCCACAGGGCGTGGTCGCGCCGGCTGCCCCGCTCGAGCACGACCGAGAAGCCCCACACGGATAGCAGCGCCGTCAGCACGAACAGCCCGTAGCTGCGGGCATCGGTCGAGTACGACACGAGGATCGGGCTGACGGCGACCAGCGCCGCGGTCACCAGGGCGACACGCTGCCCGATCAGGCGCCGGAATGCGGTGTAGGAGACGGGGACGGCGGCGATCAGCGCGAGCGCCGGGATCGCGCGCATCGCCGCGGCGCCTCGGCCGAGGACGCCGGTCCAGCCCCAGGCGAGCAAATAGTAGAGCGGTGGCGTCGACTCGGTGGCCCGAATGTGATGCCAAAGGCCGGCCAGGCTCGACTCGCCGAGCACATCACGGGTGTAGATCTCGTCGAACCACAGACTCTGGTGGTCGAGAAACGGCAGTCGCAGCGCGGCGGCGAGGAGGGTGGCCAGTGTGAGCAGCACCCAGACGCGCCGGCGTGGCCACGTGAGCAACTCGGCCCCTGGCCCCTGAGACTCGGGCCCGGGCGTCACTGATCCAGGCCGGGGCCTCAGAGCGGGATGTTGCCGTGCTTGCGCTTGGGCCCGGGGTCGCGCTTGGTCTGCAGCGTCTCGAGCGCGGTGATGACCTTCGGGCGCGTCTCGTGCGGGACGATCACGTCGTCGATGTAGCCGCGCTCGGCCGCCGCGTACGGGTTGGCGAAGTGCGCCTTGTAGTCGGTGATCAGCTTCTGGCGGCGGGTGTCCGGCGTCGGCGACGACGAAATGTCGCGGCGGTAGATGATGTTGACGGCGCCCTCGGGGCCCATCACCGCGACCTCTGAGGTCGGCCAGGCGAAGTTGAAGTCGGCCAGCAGGTGCTTTGACCCCATCACGTCATAGGCGCCTCCGTAGGCCTTGCGGGTGATGATCGTGATCTTGGGGACGGTCGCCTCCGAGTACGCGTACAGAAGCTTCGCGCCGTGGCGGATGATCCCACCCCACTCCTGTGTCGTCCCCGGGAGGAAGCCCGGGACGTCGGTGAAGGTGATGATCGGGATGTTGAATGCGTCGCAGGTGCGGATGAACCTCGCCGCCTTGGCCGAGGAGTCGATGTCGAGCACGCCGGCCATCTGCGCCGGCTGATTGCCGACGACGCCGATCGAATAGCCGTTCAGGCGGGCAAAGCCGCAGACGATGTTCTTCGCGTGGTGCTCGTGGACCTCGAAGAACTCGCCGTCGTCGACGACGTGCCGGATCACGTCACGCATGTCGTACGGCTTGATGGGGTTGTCGGGCACGACGTGGTCGAGCTCCGGGTCCATTCGCAACGGATCGTCGGTGGGCCGGACGCGCGGGGCCGTCTCGAGGTTGTTCTGGGGCAGGAACGAGAGCAGGTAGCGGGTGTCCTCGAGGCAGACGTCCTCATCCTCGGATGCGAAGTGCGCAACACCTGACTTCGTGTTGTGCGACATCGCGCCGCCCAGCTCTTCGAACTCCACCTCCTCCCCGGTGACCGTCTTGATCACCTCGGGGCCGGTGATGAACATGTGCGAGGTCTCCTTGACCATGAAGATGAAGTCGGTGATCGCGGGCGAGTACACCGCCCCCCCGGCACAGGGCCCCATGATCAGGCTGATCTGAGGGATCACGCCCGAGCTTCTGACGTTGCGGATGAAGACGTCCCCGTATGCGCCGAGCGACACGACGCCCTCCTGGATGCGCGCTCCGCCGGAGTCGTTGATGCCGATCACGGGACAGCCGATCTTGGCCGCCAGATCCATGATCTTGCACATCTTCTCGGCCATCACCTCGCCCAGCGAACCGCCGAAGACGGTGAAGTCCTGGCTGAAGACGCACACCCGGCGGCCGTCGATGGTGCCGTGGCCGGTCACCACCGCGTCGCCCCAGGGGCGGTTCTTCTGCATGTCGAAGTCGGACGTGCGGTGGCGCATGAACGCGTCGAGCTCCTGGAAGGAACCCGGATCGAGCAGCTTCTCGATCCGCTCACGCGCCGTGTACTTGCCCTTGGCGTGCTGCTTCTCGACCGCGGCCTCGGAGCCTGCGTGGATTGCCTCGTAGCGCAGCTCCTGGAGCTGGGCCAGCTTCTCCTCGTAGGTTTCGGGGGCCTTGTCTCTCATCGGGGGCGCGAGTCTAGCTGTGGGATCGCTTCCGCGGCCCTCTGGCGAGGCGGCGAAGAGACCCCACGTCCCGGCTCCCGGATCGCCCGTCACGCCCCTCGTGAGGCCCTGACTTCTGTCTTACCAGTCTCCGGTGCGTCGCGGCAAATGCCAGCCGCTGGGCGCACGGGCCCCGCCCGGATGTACGCGTGGCAAGCCTCAGCCGCGCGAGAACGGCCGGTGGTGCGCCTGGCCCAGGCGCTCCAGCGCGGCCGCCAGGACCCCGGCCGCGTCGATGTCGTCGGCCGCGTCGATGTCGTCGACCGCGTCGATGTTGTCGACCGCGTCGATGTTGTCGGTCGGCCCGGAGTCCGCGAGCAACTCAGGGGGCGCGACGGGTTCGGGTGCGGGCCGACCGAAGAGACCGAACAGCCGCGCGAACACTCCCCGCCGCGCCGGCCTCGCCGGTTCCCTCACCGCTCTCAGCGGTTCCGTCGCCGGTCGGGCGGGCTGCGAGGGCGATCGCGCGGCCTCAGCGTCCGCCGGCCAATCCTCGGCGTCCGCCGGCCACTCCTCGGCCTCCGCCGGCGGAGCGATGGCGCGGGCGGTGAGGATCACCCGTGTTCCCCATCCCGACGGCTCGAGCCGCACCGTGCCGCTGGCACGATCGCCCTCCCAGGCTACGGCGGTCTCTGGCTCGAGTCTCGTGATGCGGATCTCGCCGAACTGGTCGAAATGCCTCCCAAGCGACGACTCGTCGCTCAGCTCCGCCCACAATTCGGGCGGAGACTTGACCAGGGTCCGGCTTGCCTCGTGCTCGGTCATGGATCGGGATTTCGCCCGCTCGGCCACGACTCCTTCAGCGGTCGTTCGCTTGCAGCGGCGCTGTCGGCCGGACCGGATCTCAGAGCGTCGGGCGGTACTCGCCGAACACGTCGCGCATCGCGGCGCAGACCTCGCCCATCGAGGCGCGATCCTTGAGTGCCTGACGCAGGACCGGAAGCAGGTTCTCGGTTCCCCGCGCCGCCTGCCGGATCTCCTCGAGGCGGCGCTGGACGAACTCTCGGTCACGGTTGGCCTTGAACGCCTTGAGGCGATCGAGCTGCTCGCGCTCGGACTCGGGATCGACACGCAAGGTGTCGGGCACCTCGGGTGAGTCCTGGACGAACTTGTTGACGCCGACGACGATGTCCTGCTCGATGCGGTAGCGCTCGTGGTAGCCGAAGGCCGATTCCTCGATCTCCTTCTTCATGAAGTCGATGGCGTTCACGGAGCCGCCGAGCTCGTCGACCTTGGCAATCAGCTCGCCGGCGCGCGTCTCGATCTCCTCGGTCAGGGCCTCGACGAAGTACGAGCCCGCGAACGGATCGACCGTGTCGGCGGCGCCGGACTCGTAGCCGATGATCTGCTGCGTGCGCAACGCGATCCTGGCGGCCCGCTCGGTCGGCAGCGCGAGGGCCTCATCGAAGCCGTTGGTGTGCAGGGACTGGGTGCCACCGCACACCGCCGCGAAGCCCTGCAGGGCGACGCGCACGATGTTGTTCTCGGGCTGCTGGGCGGTGAGCGTGACGCCACCGGTCTGGGTGTGGAACCGCAACCGCCACGACCGCTCGTCCTGGGCGCCGAAGCGCTGGCGCATGATCTCCGCCCACATCCGGCGGGCGGCGCGGAACTTCGCCACCTCCTGGAAGACGTTGTTGTGGCCGTTGAAGAAGAAGGCCAGCCGGGGGGCGAACTTGTCGATCTCCAGGCCCGAGTCGAGCGCCGCCGCGACGTAGGCGATCCCGTTGGCGAGCGTGAACGCGACCTCCTGAATGGCGGAGCAGCCCTTCTCGCGGAAGTGATAGCCGCTGATCGAGATCGTGTTCCATTTCGGGACGCGCTCGTTGCAGTACGCGAACAGGTCGGTGGTCAGGCGGATCGCGCCCTCCGGCGGGTAGATGAAGTTGCCACGGGCGATGTACTCCTTGAGGATGTCGTTCTGGGTCGTGCCGCGCAGCTGCTGCGACGGAACCCCTTGTTCCTCGCCGACCAGCTCGTAGAGCAACAGCAGGACCGAGGCGGGAGCGTTGATGGTCATCGAGGTCGAGACCTGATCGAGCGGGATCCCGTCGAAAGCTGTCCGCATGTCATCGATCGTGTCGATCGCGACGCCGGTGCGCCCCACCTCTCCGAGGCAGCGGGGGTCATCGGAATCGAGCCCGAGCTGGGTGGGCAGGTCGAAGGCCATGCTGAGGCCGGTCGAGCCGTTCTTCAGGAGGTAGTGGTAGCGCTCGTTCGATTCCTTGGCGCTCGCGTATCCCGCGTACTGGCGCATGGTCCAGAGCTGCTTGCGGTACATGTCGCGATGCACGCCGCGCGTGAAGGGATACTCACCGGGGTCGGCCAGCCGCTCGGGCAGCCGCTCGGGCAGGTCCGCCTCGCTGTAGAGCGGCGAGATCTCGATCCCGGAATCGGTGAAGTGGCGCGGGTCGTCGGGACCGACGATCGGCGCGATGGTGCGGTGCTCAGGTGTGGTCGCCATGTGCCTTGGAGGTTACCTTTCAATCATGCTGGTGCGCGTACGACTATTCGCGGTCCTGCGGGAGCGAGCCGGGGCCGACGCCGTGGAACTGGATCTGCCCGAGGGCGCAGTCGTCCGCGACGCGCTGGAGCGCGTCGAGCCGATCACCACCGGGCTCCGGGTGGTGATGGCGGTCAATCAGGAGTACGCCGACGCCCGTGCCCCGTTGCGCGCGGGGGACGAGCTGGCGCTGATCCCGCCCGTTTCGGGCGGAGCCGAGCCGGGGGCATCGGATCTGGCTCAGCCGGCGCGGTTACATGCGCGCGTGACCGACGAGCCGCTGACGCTCGACCCGCTGGTGGCTCGCGTCCGTGACCACCGCGCCGGGGCCGTGGTGACGTTCCTGGGGGTCACCCGAGAGGTCGAGTTCCTGGACTACGAGGCCTACGCGGAGATGGCCCTGGCGCAGATCGAGCAGATCGTCGCGGAGGCGATCGAACGACACGGGCTGTGTGCCGCCGCTGCCGAGCACCGCATCGGCCGGGTACCGCTATCGAACCCCTCCGTCGCGGTGGCGGTCTCGGCCCCGCATCGCGGGGAGGCGTTCGCCGGAGCGCGGGAGATCATCGACCGGATCAAGGCGCAGGCGCCGATCTGGAAGAAGGAGGATGGCGAGTGGGTCTCCGGGGTGACGCCGGCCTGAGCGCGGAGCCCCTCACCGGCCTGCCACCCGTGAACGAGCTGGCGGCCGCGCTCGACGCGCCTCACGCGGAGGCCGTCGCAGCCGCACGGCGGGCGATCGATCAGCGACGCCGGGCGCTCCTGGCCGGCGAGACCGGGCCTGTCGACCTGGTCGCCGCGGCCCGGGTCGTGCTGGCGCAGATGCGCCGTCCCTCGCTGCGGCGCGTGATCAACGCCACCGGAGTGATCCTGCACACCAACCTGGGGCGCGCCCCGCTCCCGGCGGCCGCGCGAGCCGCCGTGGCGCACGCCGCCGAGGGCTACTCGAATCTCGAATTGGATCTCGAGACCGGGGCACGGGGGTCGCGCCACGCTCACGTGGAGGGTCTGCTGCGCGAGCTGACCGGCGCCGAGTCGGCGATGGTGGTCAACAACGGCGCGGCCGCGGTTCTGCTGGCGGCGGCCGCGCTGGCGGGTGCGGGTCGCTCGATCGTGGTTTCACGCGGGCAGCTGGTCGAGATCGGGGGCGGTTTCCGGATCCCGGACGTGATCGCTCAGTCAGGGTCGCGGCTGGTCGAGGTCGGAACCACCAATCGGACCCAGCTCGGCGACTACGAGCGGGCGATCGAAGACCAGGAACGGGCGAGGCCGGCCGCGATCCTCCGCGTGCACCAGTCGAACTTCCGCACGGTCGGGTTCGTCGCGGACGTCTCGGTCGAGCAGCTCTGCGGCCTCAGCGTGCCCGTGATCGACGACGTCGGCTCTGGCGTCGTGGCGCAGGGACTGGTGGCGCTCGGCAACGAGCCATCTCTGCACCGGTCGGTCGCCGCCGGCGCCGCCCTGGTCTGCTGCTCGGGCGACAAGCTGCTCGGCGGCCCTCAGGCCGGATTGCTGCTCGGCTCGGCCGCGGCCGTGACCGCAGCGCGCTCTCATCCGCTCGCGCGGGCGCTGCGGATCGACAAGCTCTCGCTCGCCGCGCTCGAGGCGACGCTGGCGCTGTACCGCGATCCGGCGCGCGCGCGCCGCGAGATCCCGGTGCTGGCGATGCTCGACGCCGGCGACCGGAATCTGACCCGCAAGGCCCAAGCTCTTCAGAGCGCAATTGGCGACGCCGGGTCGGAGATCGTGCAGGCGACAGCCAAGGCCGGCGGCGGGGCGCTACCGCTGCTGGAGCTGCACGGGCCGGCCGTGGCGATCTCCGAGCGCTTCGATCCGGTCGCGGTGGCAACTGCGTTGCGAGCATCCGATCCGCCGGTGATCGGGCGGATCCATCACGGCCGCCTGCTGCTCGATCCCCGCACGCTGGCCGATCACGAGGTCGACCTGGTCGCCAGGGTCGTCACGGACGCGCTCCACAGTGCTGCTCCGGGATGAGCGGCGCACCACTGACGCTCGGGACCGCGGGGCACATCGACCACGGCAAGACCGCGCTGATCCGCTCGCTCACCGGCACCGACACCGACCGGCTCCCGCAGGAGCGGGCTCGCGGCATCTCGATCGAGCTCGGATACGCCGAGCTGGAGCTGCCCTCCGGGCGGCGGCTGTCGGTGGTCGACGTTCCCGGTCATGAGCGCTTCGTGCGCGCCATGGTCGCCGGCGCGACGGGGATCGACATGTACCTGATGACCGTCGCCGCCGACGACGGAGTGATGCCCCAGACCCGGGAGCACGCGGCGGTGCTGCGGGCACTGGCGGTCGATCGGGGTGTGGTCGCCGTGACCAAGGCCGACCTGAGCGATGCCGGACCGGCGGTCGACCAGGTCGGCGAGCTGATGCCCGCAGCCGGCGCCGTGATCCCCGTGTCGGCACGGACGGGCGAGGGCCTGGAGCGCCTGCGGGAGGCGATCGACGAGATCGCGTCACACGCCCCCAGCCGGTCACAGGCCCCCGGGCCCGCTCGGCTTCACATCGACCGCGTGTTCACGGTCCGCGGCGCCGGGACAGTCGTCACGGGGACACTATGGTCGGGCACGATCACGCGCGGGGAGGAGCTCACGCTGCTCCCGCAGGGCCTCCGCGCCCGGGTCCGGGGACTGCAGATCCATGACCGGCCCGTCGAGCTGGCCCCCGCCGGTCAGCGCGTCGCCGTCAACCTGTCCGGCGTCGGGGTCGATCAGGTGGCGCGCGGCGACGTGCTCGCGTCCTCAGCTGTCGAGCTGCGCCCCACCTACCTCGCCGACGTGGCTCTCGAGCTCGAGCGGCCGGCCGGCGGCCGGTCCGAGCGCGAGCTCGAGCACGGCGACCGGGTGCAGATCCATCACGGCACGCGCGAGGCCCCGGCCCGGGTCGCCTGGCTCGGCGGCCGCTTCTGGCAGCTGCGCCTCGAGCAGCCGCTGGTGCCGGCGACCCGAGACCGGGTCGTGGTGCGGCAGATCGCGCCGCCGGACACCCTCGGCGGTGGCGCCATTCTCGATCCGCATCCGCGCAAACACGGTCCGGGGAGGGTCCTCACCGCACGGCTGGCGGGCCTGGAGCGCGGCGAGCCCGACCCGGCACCCGAGCGCGTCGAGGCGGCACCCGATGTGAGCGCCGAGCCACCTCCGCCGCTCAGCCCAGCGGCGCTGGCGCTGGAGCAGCGCCTGCGGGCCGCCGGCACCGAGCCCCCGCTCGACGCCGAGCTCGACGCCGAGCAGCTGTCAGCGCTGCGGGCGGCCGGACGAGCAGTGCGAGTGTCCCGAACGCTGCATTACCACCCGGAGGTTCTGGAACAGGTCCGCGAGCGGGTGATCGCGCTGGCGCAGAGGCGCGGCGGAGCCGTGACACTGGCCGAGGTTCGCGACGAGCTGGGCACCTCGCGGAAGTTCGCGCAGGCGCTGCTCGAGCACCTCGACGCCCAGCGGGTGACGATCAGACGTGAGGACAGCCACGTACTGCGCGCCGGCTCCCGGCCGCTCTAGAGCGCGCCGCCGGCCGCCGCGGGCGCGGTGGGATCGGCGCCCTCAGAGGAGCCGTGCTCGCGGACCACGTAGTCCTCGACGCGCTCCGGCGAGTCCCCGGAGCGCTCGACCACGGCCAGCAGCGAGGACATCGTCGATACCTCCTCGACCTGCTCCTTCAGGAACCACTGCACGAACTGCTCGCTGGTGAAGTCGTTCTCATCCCGGGCCACCGCCATCAGGCCACCGATCTGCTCGCTGACCCGCTTCTCCTGCTCCAGCGCGAGGGCCACCGGGGCGACTATGTCGGCGAACCTCGTCTCGGGCTCCGATACTCCCGGGATCAGGACCTGCGCATCGGCGTCGAGCAGGTAGCGGACCATCATCATGGCGTGGTTTCGCTCCTCCACCGCCTGCTGGTAGAAGAACCTGGCCAGCCGCGGGAGCGTCTGAGCGTCGTAGTACACGGCGTTGGCCATGTACTGCTGCGAGGCGGCGAACTCGTAGGCGATCTGCTCGTTCAGGCGCTCCACCACTCTGGCTGCTGCCATCGCTCCTCCTGAGGCTCGAAGAACGACGGATGCTATTCACCGTCCGCCTCAGGCGCGGTACCGCGATAGATTGGTGCCCATGCCCACATGTCTCGTGACCGGCGGCGCCGGCTTCCTCGGATCCCATCTGTGCGATGAGCTGCTCTGCCGCGGCCATCGGGTGATCTGCGTCGACAACCTCGAAACCGGCTCCCTGGCCAACATCGAGCACATCAGGACAGACCAGTTCGTCCACGTCAACAACGACATCATCGAGCCCTACCACGTCGAGGAACCGGTGGACTTCGTCTACCACCTCGCGTCGCCCGCGTCGCCGATCGACTATCTGCGTCTCCCGCTGCACACGCTCAAGGTCGGCTCCTACGGGACCCACCACACGCTCGGCCTGGCCAAGAAGCACCGCGCCCGGTTCCTGATCGCGTCCACCAGCGAGGTGTACGGCGATCCCAAGATCCATCCCCAGCCTGAGAGCTACTGGGGCCACGTAAACCCGATCGGGCCTCGAGGCGTGTACGACGAGGCCAAGCGCTATGCCGAGGCGCTGACGATGGCCTACCACCGCCAGCAGGGCGTCGACACTGCGATCGTGCGCATCTTCAACACCTATGGCCCCCGGATGCGCCCTCATGACGGCCGCGCGATTCCCACCTTTCTGCGCCAGGCACTCCAGCACCGGCCGATCACGGTGTTCGGAGACGGCGCCCAGACGCGGTCCTTCTGCTACGTCGACGACCTCGTTCGCGGCATCATCTTGCTGGCGGAATCGGGCTACCACGATCCCGTCAACATCGGCAACCCCAACGAGTTCACACTGCTCGAGCTCGCGCAGGCGGTGATCGAGATCACCGGCTCTGGGTCGGAGATCGTCTACGAGGCGCTGCCGACGGACGACCCCCAGGTTCGCCAGCCGGACATCGGCCTGGCGCGTCAGATCCTCGGCTGGGAGCCCGAGATCGAGCTCCGCGAAGGGCTGCGGCGGACGATCGACCAGTCCGGCATAGAGGCGCTGGTCGGCGCTGCGCGCTGAGCGCCGCGGCTCCGCGGCCCCCTGCCGGCCGGCTGTACCACGGCGTCCTGAGCGGCGGCCATGCTGTGTCCGTAACTTCAGTGTCGCGATAGCGTTACCACCGGTAGGGGAAGATCGACGGCTTAGGGTGCGACGTGACTATCCAGCAGCGTGAAGCCATTCCCGAGACGAGCGGAGCGCCGGAGAACTCCGAGCCATTGGACCGGCCCGTTCGCGACGTCCGGCGCAAGCGCCCTCCCGCGTTCTCCTTCCTGGTGCGGCTGGAGACGATGCGCAAGATCGCGCGCGTGCTGTCGCTGCTGGCGCTCGACTACGTCGGGGTCGTGGGCGCGCTGTACACGGCGCTCATGCTCAAGCTCGCCGTACAGGACGACTTCAACCTGAGCGTCGGCTGGGACGAGACGCGGCAGTGGATCGCGTTCGCATATCTGGTCACGGTGCTGATGTTCGCCCGCGCGGACCTGTACGCGGACCGCCCCCGGCGACCCGGACTGGGAGGGATCGCCTCGGCCCTGTTCCAGGCCACGATCGTGGCGCTGGTGTTCGCGCTGGCCAACGGTGAACGCTTCTCCAGCTACTACATCTTCTACGGCTCGCTGTTCTTCGGCATCGTCTACATCACGACCCTGCGCTACCTGCACCTGCGCATCACCGGCTGGATGCTCGAGCAGGCGGGGTACCGCCGCCGAGCTCTGCTGGTGGGGTCGGGCAAGCACATCGAGGCGGTGGCGCACGCGTTGTCGGGCCGCGCTCGGACGCCCGTCGACGTCGTGGGCTACATATCGCTCACGCCGCGGCCCCAGAACGGCCTGCGCTCCCTGGGTGAGCTCGAGCAGCTGCCTGAGGTGCTCGGCCAGGAGCGCGTCCAGGAGGTCATCATCGCCGACCCAGACTTCCCGCAGGAACGCGCGGTGGAGCTCGTCGACCTGTGCCATCGGCGAGGGGTCACCGTGCACGTCGCGCCGTCGACGATGGAGATCCTGATTCAGCGCGCGGAGTTCGTGCCCGGAGAGTCGGTGCCCCTGTTCACGCTGCGCCCGCCGGTGTTCGAAGGGATCGACTATGCGCTCAAGCGCGGGTTCGATCTCGTCGTGTCGACCGTGACCTTGACCATCCTCTCGCCGCTGCTGCTGGTGATCGCGATCGCGATCAAGGCGAGCTCGCGAGGGCCGCTGATCTACCGCTCGATCCGTCCCGGGATCGCCGGCAAGCCGTTCGAGTGCTTCAAGTTCCGGACCATGCGCGAGCACGCCGACCAGATCCAGGCCAACCTCGAGCCGCTGAACGAGCTCTCCGGCGCGCTGTTCAAGATTCGCGACGACCCACGCCTGACGCCGGTCGGAGGGATCCTGCGCCGTTTCTCCCTGGACGAACTTCCGCAGCTGGTCAATGTGGTCCGCGGCGAGATGTCGCTGGTCGGTCCACGACCACTGCCGATGCGAGACTTCGAGCGTCTCGAGGAATGGCACAAGAAGCGCTATCTGGTGCTGCCGGGCATCACCGGGCTGTGGCAGGTCTCGGGGCGGGCCGAGCTCGACTTCGACGATCTGGTCCGGCTCGACTTTCTCTATCTGGAGCGCTGGTCGGTGTTCCTGGACCTGTCGATCCTGCTCAAGACAATCCCCGCCGTGTTCTCACGGCGGGGCGCCTTCTAACGGTCGGTCGAACGCACCGAGGCCGAGCGACGACGCCCGCGCCGGTAGGCTCCACGGCACATGCCGCCCACAGACCGCTTCGTGATCAGCTTCGCCGCCGAGCCGCCGCAGGAGACCCTGCCCTACGGCCGCTGGGCCGACACGCTCCGCGAGCACTTCCTCGCCGCCTTCGAGGAGATCGAGACCGACGGTGAGCTGATCGGCGAGCCGGGGGAGATCGCCTGGTTCCCCGACCGCACCTACGCCGGCCGAACCTACGTGCCCGCAGTGGCGAGAACGACGGAGGGCTATGAGCTGTTCGGCTTCGTGTCCTTCAGCGAGGGCTCAGGGGGCCCGAACGACTTCGAGGCCCGGGCCGACTTCACCTCCGAGATCCACGAGAGCAATCCCGACTGGAAGCTCGACCTCAACGACGACGTGATCGCGATCTGGCGCGGAGAGGACGGCAAGTCGGCCGAGATCACGCTCGTCTGGGGGGTGCCGCTGATCGCGGGCGGCGCGATCGTCACCGCCGAGCTGGCCAACCTCGCCGTCGACCAGTGCGAGCTGCTCGACGAACGCTTCACGCTCATCGCCCCGGACAACTATCGCTCCGACTACCTGGAAGTGAAGCTGTGGGGCAAGCGCGGCGAGGAGGTCGCGGC
>JADGPN010000284.1 GCA_017882465.1 Solirubrobacteraceae bacterium | reverse complement strand
CGCCGGATTCGCCCAGTTGCGTGGCTGCGGGGTCGCATCATCGACCTGGGCACCCCCAATGCGGCCGGCGAGGCGGACGGGCTGGACGTCAACGACCGCGGCGTGATCGTCGGCGCCTACGGCCAAACAGACGATCCGGCAGCTACCCAGCACGCGTTCACCTGGCACGACGGAGCGCTCCGAATCCTTCCCGGGCTGCCCGGCGGCGGCGGCACGTACGCGCGCCGCATCAACGCGTACGGCGAGATCGCCGGCGATGCCTTCGCCGCCGACGGGCACGACCATCCCGTCCTCTGGGACACCCGCGGGATCCACGACCTCGGGCTGCCGCCCGGCTACACCGACGGCTACCTACTCGCACTCAACGACGAGGGTGACGGCGGCGGAGCGATGTTAGCCGCCGACGGCAGCCAAGCCGCGTTCACCTGGCACAAAGGACGGTTCCACATCCTGCCGACGCTCGGCGGCCCGAGCGCGCAGGTCAACGTGCTCGACGATCGCGGCGTCGCCGCCGGAATCGCCGATCTGGACGCCAACGGGACATCGGAGGCAACCCTGTGGGGCCCCGCCGCAGCCGCGCACGGCCTAGGGTTCTTCCCCGGCGGGAACTTCAGCTGGATCCTCGGCACGAACGGCCAGGGTGACTACACGGGCATCGCGTCGCTCTCACCGACCGATCCGCTCCCGCACGTGTTCGTGGCGCACACCGGCGGACCGCTGCTCGCGCTCCCGCCGCTGAGCGGCGACTACGCAGCCAACCCATCGATCGCACACGGCATCGACCGCCATGGAGACGTGGCAGGCGCCAGCCCCGCATCGGACGGCGATGCCCACGCGACGCTCTGGCTGCGGGCATTCGAGCAGGCCTTCCGGCCGGCACCGGCCGCCCAGACCTCGCGGCGGACCCGCGACCACAGCCCGCACGGCGCGAGAGCCGGAGGTCGCGACATCCGTCGCTCGTGGGGGCTCAGCCCCGGCACGCGTCCCGTCGTCCCACCCCCAAGCTGAACGCCGGCCCGGGCCGCGCCCGCACCTGTCTGACACGCAACCGATTCGCACGTTCAACCATCCACCCGGCTCGAGGACCCATGGACCACCTCCCACCCACCTGGATCCGGGCGATCATCGCCGCAACGCTCGCCACGGCCATCACTGGCTGCGGCGGCGCTCACAACGCAGCCAGCACGCGACTCTCGGTAGCGACCTACGTGGCGCAGATCGTGCCGAAGATCGATCAACTGGTCAGCGTTCCACAAGCCCCGCTCAGCGATGCAGGCACGCCGGTCAAGATCAAGGCCTACGCCATCGCCGCGCGTAACGACTTCGGCCAAGCGATCAACCTCATGAACTCGATCAAGCCTCCAACCACCGCCCTCGCTCCACAGCGCCAGCTCACGGCCTTCCTCCGCGCGGAAAGCACCGCATTCGAGCACGCGCTGACCGCCAATCCCGTCGACACCCACGCGATCATCAACTACGCCTACACCCACGAAGTCGAGCAACTCATGCCCGCGCTATACGCCGTGACCAAATGAGTGCAGGTCGTCAACGCCATATCGCTCACGGCGCTGATCGAACGCCGCGAACCCGCTACTGGCCGGTCAGCCTCCGGATCGCTGCACCTGTTCTCGCGTGAAACCAGGCGCGCCACCGATCGCGCCGCAACGGCCGCAGCCGCCCGTGCTGTGACACGAGCGCATTCCGACGAAGCGCTCGTCGAGAACCGGCCGGCATCGATCGGCCGTGACTCCGAGTGCCCTACATGCCGGCGTCTGCGGTCACGCCGGCGGACGACTCCTTTCGCCTTGGCCGCGCCACCGAGCTGACGAGCGCTTCGTCGACGAAGCGATCGCCCAGGCCGGTCGGGATCTGCGCTGCAGCGCACGATCGCCTTCGCCCAGATGCGAGCGTGTGCGACCTCGGCTCGGCGCGACTGCTTTTGTCCTCGCGCGAGCGCGGGCCGGGCTATCGCAATGGCAACACGCCGATCGCGCCGATCTGGTGCGCCTGACTCTGTACCAGACCGACAGGATTGCGCGGGTGCGCATGGCGCCGGCGCTTGCGCGGCCGCCTTTTCCGGTTTCAGCAGCCTGGCGCCTGGCTGACAGCTGCTGAGGTGACCGCGCCGCATCAGCACGGGTCGCTCGTTCGGAGGTCCGACGGTGCCGCTTCGCGTTCGTGAGAGTGATGGACGGCCGTTTGGGCCCCGATGGAGGTGTGTACCTCGTTGAGTGTGGGCTCGACGAGGGGGCGCCGACGCGGCGTTGCGGGCAGTTTGCGGACTTCCGGTGCTGGCGTCCGTTCTCGTCGAGGTGCGAGATGGCGGCGATCGTGTTCTACGCCGCTCGCGGGTCCGGCGCCAGCAGCAGTCCCGTGACGAGTTTCTCGATCAGCTTGGCGTACTGGTCGGGTGTCCAGCCGCACTCGTCGGTGAGGCGGAGGAACATCGTCTCATTCGCGCAGGTTGCGAATAGGATCGCCGCGGCTTGCTCGAGGTCGAGGCCGGGCGCGAGCGCCCCGCGCTCGGCCAGGGCGGCGGCGAATTCCCGCATGTCGGTGCGGATATTGGTGTGCGCGCGGGTGCGGGCTTCCTGCAACTGGCCGTCGCTGGCGGCGTTCGCCTCGCCGAGCCACAGCACCCGCGCGGCGCGCGACATCAAGGCGGCGCCGGCGGCGGCGAAGCGAGCGACGACCTCGGGCACCGACGCTGCGGCCAGCATGTCGGTCCAGGGCGCTCGGCGCGTCAGCGGCTGATCGCCCTCGCCGCCGCGCACGCCGACGCGGATGATCTCGCTCAAGAGCGCGGCCTTGGACGGGTAGGCCAGGTAGAGCGTCTTCTCGGCCACGCCGGCCTCGGCCGCGATGCTGAGCATTGTCGTCGGCTCGTAGCCGGCGCGCATGAACAGCTGCTCGGCCGCGGCGCGCATGCGCCGCCGCCGCTCGAGCGCCGCCTGCGCGCGCTTGGGCGAGTGGTAGCGCCGGCGATCCGGATTGCCGGCGTCGCTCTTGACATCGCTCATCCCAAGTCTCTACAGTAGCACTGTAAGGAATGCACCCAACATTCCCAGGAGGGACCGATGCTCGCACGCCTGGCCACTTTCAACTCCCAGCCAGCCGACCCAGAGGACGCCAACGTCCAGTACCTGCGCGACACGATCAAGTCCGTTCCCGGGTTCGTCGCCGGTTTTCACATGCTCGATGAGCAGTCGGGCAAGGCCTACTCGCTCGTGGTAGTCGAGGACCAGGCGAGCGGTGCCCGGGTCCAGGCGGCGCTCGCCCAACGTCCGACCGAGCGGCGCGTCGGCGTCGATCCCGACCACGTGCAATTCCTGACCGCGCGAGCGTTCTAACCCAAGCCGCCAAGCCAGCCCAGAGGCCAAACCCCGCCGCAGCCCGCGACTCGAACAGGTCATCAACACGGATGGCTGTGACCGGCCCACGACGACCGCCTCCCCCGATAGCGATCGCATCCACCGGCCCCGTCAATCATCCGTCTTGGTGCCGAGCGGTCACGACTTTGCCGTGGCTGCTTCAGGCGTGATGCAGCAGTGTGCGACGCTAGGATCGGCCCGCCTCTCGCTGCTGGTTTGGAACGATTCCGCCTGCCCGACGACGGCACGCGAGCTGCCTCAGCGGACGCCTGCAATCGTTCCGCAGCAGGAGTCTGAGACGTCTGGAATCGATGGCCGGAGGCTCCTGCTATCCGCGCTTTCCGAGAGTCGAGCCCGAGCGTTCGAGATGCTCGTTGCGTCAATAGAGCAGGTCGCGGTCTCAGTCAGTCCTCGTCGTGCAGGACAGGCGCGTACGAGATCCCGACGATCGCACCCTCCGGCGACTGCAGCCTTGCGACCGTCTGACCCCACGGCTCCCTGCGCGGTGCGTGCAGCAGCTCGTAGCCGGCCTGCTCGAGCTCCCGTGCCGCCGGGCCCACCGCCGCGGCTTTCGCCACGTCGAACTCGATGCCGACCTGCGGCACCGGCCGGTCCCCCGGGCCACTGCGCGGTCCCGAAGCACGCCTCAGCGGCCTGGGACAGCGGCCAGATCCCCAAGGACTTGCAGCCCGCGATCTGCTCGCTGTCTCAGCGGCCTGGGACAGCGGCCAGATCCCCAAGGACTTGCAGCCCGCGATCTGCTCGCTGTGGAAGTAGTCGCCGCCGTGGCCCTCGAGCGGCAGCCCAAGCGTCTCGACGTACAGCTTGCGGCTGGCGGGCGGATCGGGCGCGATCACCGCCACGGTCGCGAGGAACTCTATGTTCATGCCACCTCCTCGTTTGGCGTGTGCTGGTTCAGCGATCCAACCAGATTCCACCAGACGCGCCGCTTCGCGGCCGCCGCACGATCGACGCCCTCGGTCTGCTCGCTCTGTGTTACCCGGGCCCTCGTCTCCGCGCATTCAGAGACTTTCGGCTTCAGCTCCAGGATGCCCGTGCGACCGCGGATGCAAGGCCGCGCCCAGAGCGCCGCGCCTTTCATCGCTGCGCTCCCGAGGGTCACGAACGCTGTCGTCTCACGAGATCGACTCTCACTGACTGCGGCAGCCGATGTCACGCGCTACAGCTCGCATACTGCGGGCGCCCGGTGGGCCGGTAGACATGGATCGTTACGCCCTTCGAGTCGGCTCGCGAGTCGACCAGGGCAAGCGCAATGTCCGGGCCGGTGTCGGGGAATAGCCGCATGCCCTGGCCGACGACTACGGGGACGATGACCAGGATCATCTCGTCCACGAGGTCGTTCGCGAGCAGCCACCGGATCAGGGCACCGCTGCCGTGCACCTGCAGCTCACCCGCCGGCTCAGCTTTCATCTCGCCGATGGCCGCCGCGAAGTCACCGGAGAGGACGGTCGTGTTCGCCCATTGCGGATCGGCGATCGTGGTCGATGCCAGGTACTTGGGCTTCGTGTTCAAGGCGTCTGCGATCGGATGGCTGCCCCGATCGATCACGCCCCAGCCGCGGGCGAAGATCTCGTAGGTCCGCCGGCCGAACAAGAACGCGTCGGCGCGCTCGTAGGTCTGGTTGATGAACGTCCTGGTCTCGTTGTCGCCCTTTCCCCGGGCCCATCCGCCGCGCTCGAATCCGCTCCTGCGATCCTCATCCGACGCGCCGCCGTTTCCCTGCATCACTCCATCGACGGTGACCTGAGTCATGGTCGTCAACTTCATGGTCGCAATTCCCTTCTCGTTGGGCTGATCATTGTCCGGCTAGTCGTGGTGCCCGGCGGGCCCGCGCGGGCTGATGAAAATGTGCCGTGACTCCATTTCTCGGTGCAGCTTTGTTTGCAGGAGATCACGGCAATTTTCCTGTCAGACCGGACCGCCGCGCCGAACTCATCGGTCAATGGCACGCAGAGCGATTTCCGTTGCGGCACAGGTCGCCGACGAGGCCGTCCCGCGAGGAGTTACGCGATGGCGGCAAAGCGAGGCTATGGCCTCCGCGCATCGGCCCTGCTCGTCGCCAGAAGCAGGAGCCGAGACGCCAGCCCTGCTCTTGAGCACGAGCATAAGTCTGCCGCCGGGTGCCAGCGCCTGCTCTTGCCGGAGCGCAGCAGTCT